>NZ_JBFUIP010000221.1:0-7541 GCF_056401815.1 Aminobacter sp. P4_D5
CGTATGAACTGATCCATTGTCCCGGCAACGATGGCAAAAACCAACAACACCGTCGCCCAAAACGCCTCGCCAGAATAGTACATCCATACCACCGCTGGCGCCATCACCAGCACGGGGCCGAGCTGAATCAAGCACAGCAAGAACATCACCGCTGCCAGCATCGGCGCGAAGGGCACGCCAACCACCAATAGACCTATGCCCCCAAGAGCGCTCTGGGCTACTGCGGTCACGACGACGCCCAAGGCAACGCTTCGGATTGCCTGACCAGCCAGACGAACGGCCATTTCGCCTCGATCACCACCCAGTCGGCGGCCAAAACGAACAACAGTTGCAGCTGCCTGCTCGCCGCCCATGTACATGATAGCGGCTATCAGCGTCGTTAGGAGGAAATGGAAGAATATCCCACCCAGACTGCCTGCGAAGGATGCAACCCATTTCGTCATGGCCCCTGCATRGGGGGCAAGTTTGGAGGCCAATTCATCCACGCGACTTGTCGAAATATTTCTCCAGGCCTCTGCGGCCCGGGAGCCCACTAGCGGCAAATCGGCCAGCCAGGACGGCGGCGGCGGCATCCGCAAGGACAGGACAGTGCGGATCAAGTCGCCAATTTTGTCGGTATTGGCGGCGACGGCACTGATGGCCAGCCAAAACGGCACGATCAGGACCAACAGCAAGATCAGGGTCATGATCGCCGTGGCCCAGCCACGGCGATTGCCGACATGGCGCTGCACCCACAACATCAGCGGCCATGTAGCGATCACCAACGTCGTGGCCCATATGATCGCTGGCAGAAAAGGAAGCATCACCCAGATGCTGGCGACAAGGATGCTGCCGATGAACAGCACGGCTAGTGTTGCGCGCGTGAGATCCGCAGGTACTCGAGCCATACCATCCGTCCCCTTGAGCTCCGCCAAGTACGTATTCTACAGCACGTACTCTACAGCAAGTTGGCTTGGTCCGCAGAGGGCATACGCGCAGGTATAATTACGATTTGGGGACCACCTCCAGGTGTCGCGTGGCCTTGGAAAGCATTGAGGTTGCGAGCGTCCCCGCCATCCCAGTTTGAGTCGATTGATTCCTGGTGTGTCGTGGAGCATGATGCAACGGAGGCTAATACTGCGGCACGTGTGCGATGACGATTGCTAGCTACAGCTTGGGTTCAGCAGCGTCGATTGCTCACAAGACGAGGTTTCATAAGACAGGGGGTGCCTAGGCTTTGGCCATGCTTGCCGCGTCCAGTTTCGGAGGCAAGGATGAGCACCCGATAAGCGCGACTTGCCTTGGCGCTGGGGGGATTGTCCCTTGAGCGAAAGTTGGAGGTACTGCGATGATCATCGACAGGATCATGAAAGCCGGTATTGCGACCGCCGTTGCTCTTACCTTGATGTCCGCTGCCTCGTCGTACTCCGCTTTGGCGCAGGAAAAAACGGCAGCCGCACCAACCGCACCGCCGGCACAGACGCCGGAGCCGCTGAGCGCCGACGAACTCGAGGTGCTGGTGGCGCGGATCGCGCTCTATCCGGACGAGCTCGTCGCGGTGATCTCCGCGGCCTCTCTCTACCCTCTGCAGATCGTCGAGGCAGAGCGCTACCTTAACGCCTATGCCAAGGACAAGAACCTAAAACCGAATGAGAGTTGGGATGGCAGCGTCATCTCGCTGCTCAACTATCCAGAGCTCGTCAAGATGATGAGCGACGATCTCGAATGGACACAGGACTTTGGCGACGCTCTCGCCTACCAGCAGAAGGACGTGCTCATCGCCATCCAGCAGTTGCGGGAGGAAGCGGTGGCGAAGGGCGTCATCAAAAGCGATGACAAGATGAAGGTGGAGACGTCCGGCGACAACATCATCATCCAGTCGGCGAGCAGCGAAAAGGTCTATGTGCCGCGCTACGAGCCGGAAATGCTGTACCAGCCGGGCTACGTTGCGCAGCCAATCACCTACTATCCCGATCCCTATCCAAGCTACTGGTACCCTACCGCGACTTTCTTTGCGGCGGCGGCAACCGGAGCGATATGGGCTGCGGCGGTCAATTGGGATGATTGGGGTATTTGGGGCGGTAACTGGAACGGCGGCGACATCGACGTCGACTGCAACAACTGCCTCAACAACATCAACGGCAAGCTCAACCTCAAGGACGTCGACTGGAAGAATGTCGACCGCTCGAAGCTCAATTTTGACAAGAGCCAACTGGCCAAATTCGATCGGACGAACGTCAAGAACAGGGTTGAGAATACCCGAGCAAACTCGATCGGCAACCGCGCGGCCGACATCAAGAGGAGCCAGTCCGCAAACCTCTCGAACCGAACAGCCAAGGCCACGGATATACGCAAAAGCACTCTTGAAGGGCTGAAGAACAGGCCTGGCGGCGACTTGGCAAAGGCCCGGCCCGACATGCCGAGGCCGGCTGCGCGGCCAGGCAGCGGCGGCCGTGATATCGGAAAGGCGACCAACCAGCGGCCGGCCAACGCCAAACGCCCTGCCGGCAAGCCAAAGGTTGCAGCAAGACCTGACAATAGGCCCAAGAAGCCATCCGGGCTCGGCAATGTCGACCGCGGGAAGGTTGCTCAAGTACAATCCAGGCGTGGCCAACAGGCCATGGGCGGTGGCCAGCGCGGTGGTGGAAAGGCCGTTCAAAATCGCGGCGGCGGGCACAACCTGCATCGAGGCGGCGGCGGCGGACGATCCTTTAGCGGCGGCGGCGGGCGCGGCGGAGGGCGTGGTGGTGGCGGGCGGCGTTGAGAGCGGGAAAGGAGCAAGACCATGAACACGATCCTCAATCATCAATTCCTACGCTCGATTTGCTTGGCCGCTCTTGTCTCTGGCTTTGTCGCCACGGTACCGGCCGCGACGCGTGCTCAGGAGCAATCCCCGCCCGCGGCTCCTGCGACTGCGGCGCCCTCCGACGAAGATTACGGCATCTTTGCCTATGAGGCGGAGAAGGAAGCGCCGTTCTTCGATGACTCGGCCCAGGCCGTTGACGCCTTGAAAGCCGCTTTGGCCGCTAATGATTTCGACAGGGTGGCAAAGCTGCTCGGCCTCGATGCAGACAAGCTCAAGTCAGCGGAAGGGATTATGGACACCTTCGCCCAGATTCGCGACGCTGCGGCCAAGCAGGTCCTCGTCGTCGATACGGACGGCGGCAAGCTCCTCCAGCTCGGCGACAAACTCTGGCCATTGCCATTTCCCCTGTTGAAGGGAGATGACGGAAAGTGGGCCTACGATGCCGAAGCGGGCCTGGAGGAGATCGTAAACCGTCGCGTTGGCCAAAACGAGCTGGAAGCGATTTCGACCATGCGCACCTATGTCGACGCACAAAATGATTACGCCTCGGAGGACCGGGACGGCGATGGCGTAGATGAATTCGCACAAAAACTGGTGAGTAGCGAAGGCGCGACCGACGGCCTGTACTGGCCTGCTACCCAGGAGGACGGAGAAAGTCCGGCAGGCGGCTTCGTCAAGGAGGCTGAACTTGAAAGCGCCAGCAAGGGTGAAGGTTATTTTGGCTATCGTTTCCGCATCTTGACCGGCCAAGGTGATAAGGTTGCGGGAGGCGCTTATGATTATATCATCAACGGCAACATGATCGCCGGATTTGGCCTGATCGCTTGGCCAGTCAAATATGCCGAAACCGGCGTGAAGACGTTCGCCGTGAATCAACAGGGCATTGTTTATCAAGTCGATCTCGGTCCCAGCACTGAGGACATCGTCAAGTATATTGACCGCTTCAACCCGGATGACAGCTGGGACGTCGTTAACGATTGAGCCGGTGGTTATTGGTGCAGCGGCGATGCCGGAACCGACGCCGACGCGGCCGCCAAGACAGCGCAAATCGGGGCGACAGCATGAGCTTGAGATCGATGGTCGTCTTCATGCCGGCGTTCGATCTCGTCGCCCGCAACCTGTACTTTCAGCTTCATGCCGTGCCGGAGCACATAGCGCGTCCGCCAGTAAATGCAGACAGATTGAAAACTGGCTAATATATGAAAATCTTCTAATATAATCCGGGCAACAAGGATCCCTTAAGTGGGCTTGTACCTTCACGTGCCAGCTGGCCTCACAGGCTACAAGCGGGACTGGGTTCGCAGTGATGTCTCGGCTGGGCTCGCGGTTGCGGCGGTCGGGCTTCCCAGTGCCATTGCCTATCCGGCGATAGCGGGGCTGCCGCCAGAGACCGGCATCTACGCCAGCATCGCCCCACTGGTCGCCTACGCGTTCTTTGGCCCCTCGCGCCAGCTCATCGTCGGCCCGGACGCGGCAACGATGACCGTGCTTGCGGCGACCTTGGTCGCAGTCACTGCAAGTATGCCAGCCGGGAGTGCGGTGGACCGCACGTCAATCGCGGCAATGCTGGCGCTCGGCGTCGGATTGTATTGCCTGGCCGCGTGGGTGCTTCGGCTCGGAGTGTTGGCGACATTCCTGTCGCGTCCCATCCTGACCGGCTTCTTCACCGGCGTCTCCTTTTCGATCCTGATCGGGCAGATCAAGCGTTTCACCGGGGTAAGCATCGAGACAGAAGGCCTGCTCAGGCCCATACTCGAGCTTCTCAGCAAGGCGAACCTGATCCACTGGCCCTCCCTTGCGCTGGCCCTGGCGATGTTCGGCCTATTGCAGGGGGTGCGGATCACGCGCTTTCCGGTGCCCGGGCCGGTGCTGGTCGTGGTGCTGTCGGCGGTGCTTTCAGCCGTCTTCGATCTTCAGGGACACGGCATTGCCGTGGTCGGCGATATCCCGACCGGCCTGCCGTCCCTGACATTGCCACATGCCGCCGGACTTCCTTTCGAAACGCTGGCGCTTGGCGCCGCGGCTATTTTCCTCGTGAGCTACGGCTCGGGCATCATCACGGCCCGCAGTTTCGGGGCAAAAGCCGGCCAACCAGTCGACCCCAATCGCGAGCTCATCGGATTTGGCGCTGCAAACCTGGCTGCGGGGCTCTTCGGTGCCTTTCCGGTCACGGCTTCCGACTCGCGCACGGCCGTCAACCTGACTATTGGCGGCCGCTCGCAGGTGACCAGCATTGTTGCCGCGGCAGCGTTGATTGCGGCGCTGCTCTTTCTCGGGCCGGCCCTCAGGATCATTCCCATTCCTGCCTTGGGCGCGATACTTGCCGCGACCGCCATCAACCTGATCGACCTGGCCGCTCTGAGGCAGGTCTGGCGTGTCAGCCGCATCGAGTTCGTCTTCGCGCTCATCGCGATGTGGGGCCCGATCGGCCTTGGCGTCCTCAATGGCGTGGTCATCGCGATCAGCGCGTCGCTGGTCTTCATTCTGCACAAGCTGATGTACCCCCGCGATGCCATGCTGGGCCGGGTTCCGGGCCATGAGGGCTTCTACAAGCTGCATCGGGCGCCCGAGGCCTATCAGGTGCCCGGCATCGCCGCCTGCCTCATCCAGGGCAGCCTGCTATTCTTCAACACCGACTACGTCCAGTCCCGACTGCGATCCATTGCCGACGGACTGCCTGCCGACACGCGCTGGCTGGTGATCGATGCCAGCGCCGTTGCCCAGATCGACAGCTCGGCAGCGGAAATGCTGGGCGAGCTTTGCAACGAGCTTCGCGGTAGCGGTATCACCATGGGCATGGCGGAACTGCACGCCGAAGCGCGCGAACTGCTGCGTCGGGCCGGCGTCATCGAGCGCATCGGCCCCCACATGGTCTTCGACAATCTGGAGGACGCCTATAAGGCATTCGAGGCCCAGACCTCTGTATCACCTAGAGTTCACTGATTGGACGGAAAGGAGAAGAAGATGGGTAAAAACAAAGACAAGGACAAGGCAGCAAAGGACGAGGCGAACTCGGGAAGAAGCTACACGAAAGAACTCGCCCGGCTTCAGGTCGAGCTTGCCTATCTCCAGGCGTGGGTGAAAAAATCCGGGGCGCGCATCGCGATCATCTTCGAGGGTCGCGATGCTGCCGGCAAAGGCGGCGTGATCAAGCGCCTTACCGAGCGTGTCAGTCCGCGCGTGTTCCGTGTCGTGGCGTTGCCTGCCCCGACTGACCGAGAGAAAACCCAGATCTACATGCAACGCTATATCCAGCACCTGCCGGCCGGAGGCGAGGTCGTGATCTTCGACCGCTCTTGGTACAATCGCCCTGGCGTCGAACGTGTGATGGGTTTTTGCAGCGAGAAGACGGCTCGGCGCTTTCTCGAACAGACACCGAGGTTTGAAGCCGCCCTCGTCGAAAGCGGAATAACATTGCTCAAGTACTTCCTCGATGTGAGTGAGGGTGAACAAGAGCGGCGCTTCAAACAGCGTGTCGAAGACCCCCTTCGGCAGTGGAAACTGAGCCCCATGGATATCGAATCGTTCAATCGCTGGTGGGACTACACCCGCGCTTATGACGAAATGATCCGCATGACCGATACCCGTCATGCGCCCTGGTGGATCGTGCCGTCGAACGACAAGAAGCGCGCGCGCATCAACTGCATTTCGCACATTCTAAGTTCGATTCCCTATGAGCGCATCGCGTTCGAGGTGCCCAAGTTCGGCAAGCGCCAGAAGCGTCCCGACGACTTCGTCGACGATCCAACGCCGCACAACGTGGTGCCGGATCTGTTTGGGCAGCCCGGTATCCGACAGAGTGCCGAGCCGGCGATGGATGACGCTACTTAACGTCAGGCTCCCAGTTGATGAACAGGCCGACATCCCCGGGGATGCCACCGGGGAAGTTGATAATCATGGCCTTGAGCTTGTAGCCTTGCGGCTTCGCAAACTTGACATAACGTTCATAGAACTGCTTGGCTTTGCCTTGGAGTGTTTCAGGCCATTGGGGATCGGCGCTGTTGATCGCGCGGCCACCGTCAGTGCAGAGGTCCGACGGAAAGCTATACACCATCGCCTCGAATTTTCCGTTCTTGACTGCATTCACAACAAGGCGCCGGACCATGGCGATTTCATTCTCGCTCACCTGGTCCTTGAGGAAGCTGTTGGTGAATTTCGCAAGCTCGTCATTTGCCTGCGCGCGTAGCTTGTCCTGCTTTTCGGCCTCCTTCATTTGCTCTTCGAGGAGGACCAAACGAAGCTGTTCGGCACTGGGAGGCGCTGCGTTCACGTCAACGTCTTTTGTGTTGGCCATTTTCTGCTCCACCAAGAGATCGAAACCGACAGGCCCGCCGGCTGTAACGGCTGTTTCGTTCCTCCGTTATGCCTCTCTATCCGCAGCTATTTAGCTTTTTGTCGGCGGAGCAGGCATCATAGTTTGTAGCAACACTTACTTCAACATATGTCCAGACGAGTAATATGGAGCCCCACTCGTTTGAAAGCCGAGCCGAGTTCGAACGCGCGGCATGAGCAACGTCATCGGTAGAGTGCTCTCCGGGCAAATTGCGATCCGTCCAACACGCTCCCCCTCCGATCTTGCCCGATCTCCATCGCCGCGAAAAATCATTTGCCGGCGTGGAATAAGGCGCCTGGCAAGCCGTTCTCCCTGCCGACACCACGACAGGCACGTTGCGCTCAAATCCTTGGGCCGCAGCGCGTATCCAAGGAGAGAGGCTCGATGTCGGAAAACCTAGTGCTGCCCGCCGACGTTGCGAAC
>NZ_JBFUIP010000222.1:0-7266 GCF_056401815.1 Aminobacter sp. P4_D5
AGGTTGCTCCATCAGGCGCCTGAAAACGGCCGCTTTCGACAGTTGGTCGAAGCACGCACCGAACGGCTGATCCACTCGTTCACAGTAAATGTACGATCACGACATTCTGTGCGGAACTTTGGCTGTTCAGGGAAGTTGAGATGAAGGCAAAGAGTCGAAGTGGTGATACACTGAGTTGCGACTTCGGCATTGTGAGGGTGCCATGCAAACACGTGAATCCGACGTCTTCAATCTCTTCTCGGAAATCTACGGCAGTCAGACAACCGAGGAGATGAGCCTTCAGCAATATCTGCTCGCTTGCCGCGACCAGCCTGCGATGTACGCGACTGCGGCCGAGCGAATGGTGGACGCCATTGGCGCCCCCACGCTGGTCGACACCAGCGCCGACGCCCGACTGGGGCGCATCTTCGCCAACCGAACAATCAAGATTTATCCGGCATTTGCCGAGTTCTACGGCATGGAAGACACGATCGAGCGTATCGTCGGCTACTTCCGCTACGCCGCGCAGGGGCTCGAAGAGCGCAAGCAGATCCTCTATCTGCTCGGCCCCGTCGGTGGCGGCAAGTCGTCGCTCGCCGAACGGTTGAAGAAGCTGATGGAAGAGCGGCCGATCTACACGCTCAAGATCAACGGCCAGGTCAGCCCGATTTTCGAATCACCCCTCGGGATGTTCCATCCCGAACGCATGGCCGACCTTCTCGAAGACAAATATGGCATCGCCCGGCGCCGGCTCACCGGCCTGATTTCGCCCTGGGCTGCCAAGCGGCTCGAAGAAATCGGCGGCGATGTCGCGAAATTCTCCGTCGTCAAACTGATGCCGTCGCGGCTGCGCCAGATCTGCATCGCCAAGACCGAACCCGGCGACGAAAACAACCAGGACGTGTCGGCGCTTGTCGGCAAGGTCGACATCCGCAAGCTTGAACATTTCAGCCAGTCCGACCCCGACGCCTATTCCTACAGCGGCGGCCTCAACCGCACGACCCAGGGGCTTCTCGAATTCGTCGAGATGTTCAAGGCACCGATCAAGGTGCTGCACCCGCTTTTGACCGCGACCCAGGAAAGCAACTACAACGGCACCGAGAGCTTCGGCGCCTTCCCCTACCAGGGCATCGTGCTTGCCCATTCCAACGAGTCGGAATGGCTGCAGTTCAAGAGCAACAGGAACAACGAGGCATTCCTCGACCGCATCCTGGTGGTCAAGGTGCCCTATTGCCTGCGCGTCACCGAAGAACGGCAGATCTACGAAAAGCTGCTGCGCGAAAGCGAGCTGGTGAGCAATCCATGCGCACCCGAGGTGCTCGACATATTGAGCCGCTTCACCGTGTCGACACGGCTGGCCGAACACGAGAACTCGCCGCTCTACACCAAGATGCGCGTCTATGACGGCGAGAACCTCAAGGATGTCGACCCCAAGGCCAAGTCGATGCAGGAGTATCGCGACGCCGCCGGCGTCGATGAAGGCATGAACGGCGTCAGCACGCGCTTTGCCTTCAAGGTTTTGTCGGAGACGTTCAACTACGACACCAAGGAGATCGCCGCCGACCCGGTGCACCTGATGTATGTTCTGGAGCAGGCGATCAAGCGCGAGCAGTTCCCGGGCGAGATCGAAGCCTCCTATCTCGACTTCATCAAATCGGAGATTGCGACGCGTTATGCCGAGTTCATCGGCCACGAGATCCAAAAAGCCTATCTCGAATCCTATAGCGAATACGGCCAGAACCTGTTTGACCGCTATATCGCTTATGCCGACGCCTGGATCGAGGACCAGGACTACAAGGACCCAGACACCGGCCAGATCCTCAACCGCGGCATCCTCGACTCCGAACTATCGCAGATCGAGAAGCCGGCTGGCATCGCCAACCCCAAGGACTTCCGCAACGAGGTGGTGAAGTTCACGCTGAGGGCACGCGCCAAGAACAATGGCCGCAACCCGTCGTGGACGAGTTACGAGAAGCTGCGCGAGGTGATCGAAAAGCGGATGTTCGGCCAGGTCGAGGACCTGTTGCCGGTGATCAGCTTCGGAGCCAAGCGCGACAGCACCACCGAAAAGCAGCATGCCGAATTCGTCGAGCGCATGACCGAGCGCGGCTACACCCAGCGTCAGGTCCGCCGGCTTGTCGATTGGTACATGCGGGTCAACAAGGCAGGCTGACCGGGAGCGAACGGGGACCCACATGCCGAACTTCATCGATCGGCGCCTCAATCCCAAGGACAAGAGCCTTGGCAACAGGCAGCGTTTTTTGAGGCGCGCCCGCGAAGAGTTGAAACGGGCGATCAACGAGCGGATAAAGTCTGGCAAGATCGGGACCGCCGACCAGGACCAGATCATCCCCATTCCCCGCAAAGGCATTGGCGAGCCGACCTTTCAACGCGCACCGCATTCGGGCCGCCGGGAGGAGGTCCTTCCCGGCAACAAGACCTTCGGCACCGGCGACCGCATCCCGAGACCGGCGGCGGGAAGCGGCAAGGGGTCGGACCCGTCATCGTCGGGAGATGGCGAGGACGATTTCCAGTTCGCCCTATCGCGTGAAGAAGTGCTCGACCTGTTTTTTGAAGACCTTGAGTTGCCTGACCTGGTGAAGCTCAACCTCAAGGAAGTGGTGACGTTCAGGCCACGCCGGGCCGGCTACACGATGAGCGGCAATCCGACCAGCATCAGCGTCGGCCGCACCATGTTCAACAGCTTCGGCCGGCGTATCGCGCTGAGAAGGCCCAAACAATCCGAGATCGACGAAATCGCAGCCGAGCTGCTCAAGCTGGAAGGTGAGCGGCGGCCAAGTGCTGCCACCCAGCAACGCATCGCAGTGTTGCGCGAACAACATGCGACGCTCGCGCGCCGCCGCAAGCTGATCCCCTACATCGACCCCATCGACATCCGTTTCAACCGCTTCGAGCCGCAGCCGGTGCCCAACGCCAATGCGGTGATGTTCTGCCTTATGGACGTCTCGGGCTCGATGGGCGAGCGCGAAAAGGACCTCGCCAAGCGCTTCTTCGTGCTGCTGCACCTGTTTCTCAAGCGGCGCTACGAAAAGACCGACATCGTCTTCATCCGCCACACCCATGAGGCCTCAGAGGTGGACGAGGACACGTTCTTCTACAGCACCCAAAGCGGCGGCACTGTCGTTTCCACTGCACTGGACGAAATGCTGCGCGTCATCCGCGAGCGCTATCCCGCCAAGGACTGGAACATCTACGCGGCACAGGCTTCGGACGGCGACAACATCCCCAACGATTCCGAGCGCTGTGTGTCCATACTCGACAACACGCTGATGCGGCTGTGCCAGTACTACGCCTATGTCGAGATCATCGACGAGCGCGAAAGCGAGATGTTCCGCCATGCCGACAACGGCACGTCACTATGGAACGCCTATCGCGAGGTGAGTGCCGCATGGCCGAACTTCGAGATGACGCGCATCGCCAAGCCGTCCGACATCTATCCCGTCTTCCATGAGCTGTTCGCCAAGGCTCCGGCGCCGGCAAAACGCGGTTGAGGATGCAAGGTGGAAAAGCGTTCGAAAACGTCGTCGCTGCTGTTCACAAGTTCGGACTGGAACTTCGACGACCTGGCGCGCGCCTATGACGCGATCAAGGAGATCGCCGTCGATGAGCTCCGCCTCAACTTCTATCCCAACCAGATCGAGGTGATTTCGTCGGAACAGATGCTCGACGCCTATTCATCCATCGGCATGCCGTTGATGTACCAGCACTGGTCCTTCGGCAAACATTTCGTCCACGAGTCGAACCTCTATCGCAAAGGTCGCATGGGGCTCGCCTACGAGCTGGTGATCAACTCCAACCCGTGCATCACCTATCTCATGGAAGAAAACACCATGGCGTTGCAAACGCTGGTGATCGCGCACGCTTCGTTCGGCCACAACCACTTCTTCAAGAACAACTATCTGTTCCAGCAATGGACCGATGCAGGCGCCATCCTCGCCTATATGGAATTCGCCAAGAGCTACATCGCGCGCTGCGAGGAGAGGTATGGCCCCGCCGCCGTGGAGGCCGTGCTCGATGCCGCGCACGCGCTGATGCCGCAAGCGGTGTTTCGCTATCGCCGGCGGCCGCGCCTTTCGGTCGAACGCGAACAGGCGCGCATCCGCGAACGGCTCGAACACGAGGAACGCACCTTCAGCGACCTTTGGCGGACGCTGCCTCAATCGGCCGAGGCCGGAGTGCCGCGCGAGGCCGAGACCGACATTTCGGAACGCCAATCGGCCATCGAATATCCGGAAGAAAACCTGCTCTATTTCCTGGAGAAATACAGCCCCGTACTCAAGGCCTGGCAAAGGGAGATCCTGCGGATCGTTCGCGTCATTGCGCAATATTTCTACCCGCAACGCCAGACCAAGGTGATGAACGAAGGCTGTGCCACCTTCGTCCACTACACGATCATGAACAGGCTTTTCGACAAGGGCAAAATCAGCGAAGGCACGATGCTGGAGGTGCTGCAGAACCACTCCAACGTGGTGTTCCAACCCAGTTTCGACGACCCGCGCTACAGCGGCATCAACCCCTACACGCTCGGCTTCAACATGATGCGCGACATCCAGCGTATCTGTACCGAACCGACGGCCGAAGACCGCGACTGGTTCCCCGATTTCGCCGGCAATGGCGACTGGTGCGGAACGCTGCTCGACGCCTGGGCAACCCACCGCGACGAGTCCTTTATCCGGCAGTTCCTGAGCCCGGCGCTGATCCGCGACATGCGCCTGTTTTCGCTGCAGGAAGAAGCCTCCGACCCGTACTACGAGGTGACGGCCATCCACGACGAGCGCGGCTATGAGCGGGTGCGCTCGCGGCTCGCCGACAACTACGACGTCGGGGTGATCCAGCCCGATATCCAGGCGGTCGACGCCGACCTCAAGGGCGACCGCAAGCTGCGCATCAAGCACACCGTGCACCATGGCGCGACATTGCAGGAAGAGACACGTAACGAAACGGTGCGCTATATCCAGCGCCTGTGGGGCCACGAGGTCAGCCTGGTCGGCGTCGACGGCACGACCGAAAAGACGCTCTACGAATTCTCATCGAAGGAACTTGCCGAAAAGGCCTAGCCCCGGTTCAGCATCGCCTTCATTTTCCTGACGATGTCGGCATCGGTGTGCTTGGATCGTGGTGCGACAAAGCCCAGTTCCAGCGCCTTCGCATTCCCCGCATCGGCGGCAACCGAACAGGACGAATGTACCTCGCGCAAGGGCAGCCGCGCCTGGATCGCACCAAGCGTGTCGAGATTGACGCCCGAACCCGGCATGATGGCGATACGGCCACGCGCCTGGTCGAAGCACTTGGCCAGCGCGTCGAGCCCCTTGAGCGCGGACGTCTCGCCACCTGAAGTCAGGATGCGCTCGAAGCCCAATTCGACAGCCAGCTCGATGGAAGGTCCGAAGTCCGGACTGGCAAGGTCGAAGGCGCGGTGAAGCGTCATGCCCAGCCCATTTGCGTGACCTGCCAGGCGCGAAAGCAGGTCGCGATCAAGCGTACCGTCAGGCCTGTTGGCGCCAAGCACGACACCTTCAAGGCCCGCCGCGCGCACCGCATCGATGTCGGCGAGCAGGGTTGTCATATCGGCATCGTCGAAGACGAAGTCCCCGGGCCGCGTACGGATCATCGCATAGACAGGGATCGGCGCCTTGGCGGCAAGTGCCATCAGGCCGGGCGATGGCGTGAGGCCGCCGGTTTCAAGTGCCGCGCAGAGCTCGATGCGGTCGGCACCGCCTGATATCGCGGCAGCAAGGCTTTGCGGGCTGTCGACACAGACTTCAAGCAAGATTTTCTCAGACATGGGTCAGCTCCTGAAAACCAAGCGCGGCCGCACCGAGCAGGCCCGGCTCGGTGGTCAATGCCGCCTTGACCAGCAGCGGGCTTTGCGAACGCCGAAGTGTGCGGCCGCGCACCTCATTGTCGAGGGCAGCGATCAGTTCGGGAACGTTTGACAGACCGCCACCTACGGGAACGACGGAAGAGCCAATAATATTGAGCGTCAGCGCCAACGGCACGCCGACCAGTTCGAGATAGATGTCCATGGTACGGCGTGCTCGTGCTTCGTTCTCGCGCCAGCGGTCGATGACCTCGGTGCTCGACAGCATCTCACCGCACAGGAAGTGGTGCAGCTTCTCTACGCCGCGCGCCCCGCCAATGGTGTCGACACACCCGGCCTGACCGCAGCCGCAGGCAAAATGCGGAATGTCGACCGGCGGCTTGCCAACTCTTGTAGCAAGCGCCTGGCCATGGCCCCATTCGCCGGCATAACCGCCAGCACCCGTGACAAGGCGCCCGTCGATGACGAGGCCGCCGCCGACCCCTGTTCCCAGGATGATGCCGAAGACATTGCGGTGTCCGCGCCCTGCCCCGCTTGTCGCTTCGGCCATGGCGAAACAATCGGCATCGTTGGCGATCCACACCGGCAGGCCGATTATGGCTTCGAGATCGACAGCGATCAGCCGGCTATCGATGCAAGGGATGTTGGCGCATTTCAGGCTGCCGGAGGCAGGATCGACAACGCCGGCAATCGAAATTGAAACGCCCTTGGTACTGCCTCGATCCATTGCCACGCGTTCGGCGATGACGGCGGCGAAGGCGCCGAAATCGTCGAGCGGCGTTGTCACGCGGTCGATGATCTCGATTTCGCCGGCAGAACGGGCGCGGGCGCTTTTTATCGTTGAACCGCCAATGTCGAAGCAGGTAAGCATGAAATCAGTTCCCGGATGGATGATTGCCGCGGGACGTCTGGCCACGGCGCCCGAATTTCAAGATGACAACTCGCAAAGGCCCTTATGGACAGTTCGCGCAAACGACGCACCTCGCCGACCATCGCCGATGTCGCCGAGCTGGCCGGCGTGTCGCGCGCGATCGCCTCGCGGGCGCTGTCGAGCGAAAGCCGTCCTGTTTCCGCCGACAAGCGCGCGCGTGTACTTGAAGCAGCAGACAAGCTCGGCTTCAAGCCCAATCTTCTGGCACGCAGCCTGACCACCAAGACGGTCAACCTGATCGCGGTGATCGTCAACCACATCCACGACTTTTCCGACCTCGACCTGTTCGACCTTTTGATCAGCGACATACAGTCGATCGGCAAGCAGGTCATCTTCCTGCGTGTCGGCTCGGTCGAGCGGATCGAGGAGTTTTTGCGCAACGGCGTTGCCTATCATGTCGATGCGGCGCTGGTTTTCTCCGACTTCGCCGACGCCGAAAGCGTGCGGAAAATGTTCCGCAGCGATGACGTCCTGATGCTCAACGGCATGCATGACGGCTCGTCTCCCTCGGTGG
>NZ_JBFUIP010000223.1:0-7064 GCF_056401815.1 Aminobacter sp. P4_D5
CGCCAGCATCGGCCTGCCGCTGCCGACGGTTACGACCGTGGTTGTCGGCTTGGTTGAACTGGCCGGCGGCATCGCCATCCTGGTTGGCTTCCAGACTCGCGTCGCTGCGATCGTGCTCGGCCTGTTCACCCTGGCTGCGACCGCAATCGCACACCTCAACTTCGCCGATCCGACGCAGGTGATGTTTCTGCAGAAGAACCTGGCAATCGCCGGTGGCCTGTTCGTGCTCGCAGCCTTTGGCGCCGGCGCGCTGTCGATCGACGCCCGCCGCCGCTAAACCAAGCAGACTTCCTCCCAAGATTAGCCCGGGCTTGTCCCGGGCTTTTTTGTGCGCTGAAGTGGCCGACAGATCGACATAGTGATGACATCACCAATGCACAGGTGCATCCTGCGGCTGTGAGGTTACCCCGATGCTCAACAATCTGTTGCTGCTTGTCGCCCGAATCCTGATCGCCGCACTGTTTGTGCCCGCTGGCATCAGTACTCTTTCGAATATCTCAGGCTCCGCCAGCTACTTCGCCGGGCTCGGCTTTCCCTTGCCGACATTCGTGGCACTGGGCGTCGGATTGCTGGAACTGGGCGGTGGGGCGCTGGTGCTGCTTGGCTTTCAGACCCGCGCGGTGTCGCTGCTGCTCGCCGCCTTTGCGCTGGCCGCCGGTTTCATTGGCCATTACGGCCAGGGCGGCGACAATCCGGCGATGGCCTTCATGCACCAGCAGGCCCTGATGAAGGACATTGCCACATCTGGCGGCCTGATTGCGCTATCAGTCGCAGGCGCAGGTGCGATCTCGCTCGACCGGTTGCTGTTCCGCCGATCTATTTGACCGAGATGCTCGGGCCGTCCTCGACCGCCAGCACCAGCTTGCGACCAGTGACCTTGGCAAGTTGCGCCAGACGCCCTGCCGGCCGCTCCCCGTAGAGCTGGCCGAATTCTGCTGGGATGATCAGCGCCAGCACGCCATGGCCCCGGTCTTCCCAGCGCAGCTTCGGCATCACGCCGGGCATCGAGGCCGTGAGCAGATAGACCACCCGCATCATGGCGCCCAGGATGCGTGCGCGTTCGAGATAGCGTGGTGTCGCCAGCTCCTTCAGCTCCGGGGCGAAGGTGTCGTTGAAAACGCCGTCGTGGCGGAACAGGTTGGCCAGCGCCAGGAAGGCACGGCCCGGATGGTCGACACCGATAAACGACGCGTGCGCGATGATGTTGAGCGATTGCCTGCCCCGATATTCAGGATGGGCGCGCCAGCCGATATCGGCGAGCAGGCAGGCGGCATGACGATAGCGCGCCTCCTCCTCCGTCTCTTCGATGCCGAAGGCAGCGAATGACTTGCGTGTCCATTCGGCCAGCTCGTGCGCATGGCGCACCGAACGCGCGCGCAGCAAGGCCAGTTCTTCGGCAGCAGAGATAAGCGGATCGGCACGCTGTTCCTGCTCGTCGAGCAGCGAAAACAAAAAGCCCTCGCGCACACCGAGAGCCGAGACAACAATCTTCGACGGCTCCATCGCCTCGATGATTTCCTGCAGCACCACAGCGCCATAGGGCAAAAGCGAGCGGCGGTTCTTCGACACGCCTTCGATGCCCTTGACCTTTTCGACATCGCCACGCGCGACCTGCTTGAGGAAGGGGATCAGGCTCGTGGGATCGAGCTCGTAGTGGTGCATCACCTCAAGCGGATAGTTGGTGATGCCCATATGCAAGCGGGCGAGGTTTCGCCACGTCCCGCCCACGGCATAGAAGGTCCTGCCCTGCCCGCCCTTGAGCAGCTTGGCGCGCATGAGTTCGGTGCGCGCGATCTTGGCCGCCACCACCGGCGAGCCTTTCGCCATGTCCTGGAGTCTCAGGCCACCGAGCGGCAAGGTGATGCCCTCGCCAATGTCTTCACCCCGGACGTCGACGAGTTCCAGACTACCGCCGCCCAGATCGCCGGCGATACCGTCGGCGGGATGGAAGCCGGAAATCACGCCAAGAGCGGAATAATGGGCCTCTTCACGGCCAGTCAGCACCTGGATCTTGGTGCCGAGCACATCTTCGGCGCGCTGGATGAAATCGGGACCGTTGATGGCCTCGCGCGCCGCAGCGGTCGCCAGCACATACATCTTTTCCGCGCCCGCCTGTTCGGACAACCCGCGAAAACGCCTGAATTCCTCCATCGAGCGCGTCACACCCTCGGGGTCGAGCTTTCCCGTCGAAACGATGCCGCGGCCAAGACCGGCCAGCATCTTTTCGTTGAACAGAAGGGTCGGCGAGCGCGCCAACCCTTCATAGACGACCAGACGGATGGAGTTCGAGCCGATATCGATGATCGACAGCGGTCGGCGGTCCTTGAGCCGGCCCTGCGAAAGTTGCGCCATCAGGTGGCCGCCGCCTCAGCCTTCTTGCGACGTTTGAACTGGGCAATGCGTTTGGGTGCGTGAGACTTCAGCGCGTCACCCCGTCCGGACAGACTCGGATTGGTCATGAAATATTCCTGCGCATTGAACGGCTCTTCGCCCTCGTCCAGCGTGATCCGCCGCGAGGTTCCATCCGCCAATACTTCGAAACTTTGCTGGTTGTCCATGATGTTTCCGAGCATGACCTGGCCAAGCACCTGCTCGTGCACAGTCGAATGCGTGGTGATCGGCACCATGCATTCGACACGGCGGTCGAGGTTGCGCGGCATCAAATCCGCCGAGCTGATGTAGACAACGGCCTCGTCCGACGGCAGGCCATGGCCATTGCCGAAGCAGTAGATGCGGCTGTGCTCGAGGAAGCGGCCGACGATCGACTTGACGCGAATGTTCTCCGACAGCCCGGGCACCTGTGGCCTCAGGCAGCAGATGCCGCGCACCACAAGGTCGATTTCGACCCCGCTTCGGCTGGCATCGTAAAGCGCGTCAATGATGATCGGATCGACCAGCGCGTTCATCTTCATCCATATCTGCGCCGGCTTGCCATTGCGGGCATGCTCGACCTCATCGGCGATATGTTTGAGGATGCGGCTGCGCAGCGTGTAGGGCGACAAGGCGATGCACATCTCCTCCGCCGGCTCGGCATAGCCAGTGATGAAGTTGAAGATCTGCGCTACGTCGCGCGCAATCGCCGAATCGGTGGTGAAGAAGGACAGGTCGGTGTAGATGCGCGCGGTGATCGGGTGGTAGTTGCCGGTGCCGAGATGGACGTAGTTGCGCAGGCGCCCGTCCTCGCGGCGAACCACAAGCGACATCTTGGCGTGCGTCTTGAGTTCGAGGAAACCGAACACCACCTGCACGCCGGCGCGTTCGAGGTCGCGCGCCCAGCGGATATTGGCCTCCTCATCGAAGCGCGCCTTGAGTTCGACGAGTGCGGTCACCGACTTGCCGGCCTCGGCGGCGTCGACGAGCGCACGCACGATCGGGCTGTCGTTGGACGTCCGGTAGAGTGTCTGCTTGATCGCCACCACTTCAGGGTCGATCGCCGCCTGGCGCAGGAACTGCACGACGACATCGAAGGATTCGTAAGGGTGATGGACGACGAAGTCCTTCTCCCGGATCGCCGCGAAGCAGTCGCCGCGGTGTTCGCGGATACGCTCGGGGAAACGCGGATTGAACGGCGGGAACTTCAGGTCGTCGCGCGGGACGGCGACGATTTCGGAAATCTGGTTGATGGCCAGAGGCCCACTCAGAATGCTGACCCGGTTGGCAGCAACGCCAAGCTCGCCGGCAACAAATTCGCGTAGTGCCGCCGGCATCTGGCTATCGAACTCGATTCGGACCACCGACCCACGCCGCCGGCGCTTGAGTGCGGTCTCAAACAACCGCACCAGGTCTTCGGATTCTTCCTCGACCTCGATGTCGCTATCGCGGATGATCTGGAACGTGCCGGAACCCTTGACCTCGTAGCCGGGGAAGAGCTTGCCGATGAACAGGCTCACCGTCTCCTCGATCGGGATGAACCGCACCGTGCGTTTGCGGTCCGGCAGCCTGATGTAGCGGCGCAGGGCCACCGGCAGGCGCAGCAAGGCCGTCATTTCCTCACCGTTCTTGCGGTGACGCAGCTGTAGCGCGATGGAGAACCCGAGATTGGGGATGAACGGAAACGGATGCGCCGGGTCGATCGACAGGGGCGTCAGGACCGGGAAGATCTGCTCCATGAAGTGGTCCTCGAGCCACTTCTTCTCATCCTTGGTGAGGTCGGTCGCGGAGATGCTCTCGATCCCTTCGAGCTTGAGCAACTCCATCAGGCTCGACAGGCTCTTCTGCTGGTCTTCCTGCAGGCGTTCGACCTCGAGCAGCAGCTGTTCGAGCTGCTGTTCCGGCGTGCGGCCATCGGCGCTGCGAATGGTGATTCCCTCGCGCACCTGCCCAGCGAGGCCGGCGACGCGGACCATGAAGAATTCATCGAGATTGCCGGCCGAAATCGACAGGAAGCGGACGCGTTCGAGCAGCGGGTGGTTGGGATTTTGTGCCTGTTCGAGCACTCGCCTGTTGAATTGCAGCCAGGAGAACTCACGATTGACGAAGCGATCGGGGTTGCCGTCTGCCGCGTCGGTCGGCGACTTGTCGTTGACGAAATCGGTATGTACCGGCCTCAACTGATTCATATGCAACCCTTCCCCACCGCAGCGTTCCGCCGCTTATCCGGCTCAACTTATCCTCTGACAGGCAATTGCGACAGTTTCATTTCAGCATCTTGCAAACCTGTCGCTTATGATACAAACGCTTCGGATAACGGCGTCGCAGATCCCTTGGACGTGCAAGCGAGCCGTGGCATTCATGCGCGAAGTTCCTCAGAAGGGAAAAACACCATGGCCGGCGGCTCCATCCCCCACTTCCAGAACGATGCTGGACATGCCCTGATCGAGATCGGCGTGAAGGAATTCATGTGCGTGGGCGCCAACCCGCCCTTCGATCACCCGCATGTGTTCCTCGACATGGGTGCGGACGCCGAAAAGGTCTGCCCCTACTGCTCGACGCTCTATCGCTTCTCGGCCAAGCTGAAGGCGACCGAGACACAGCCGTCAGGCTGCCTGTACGTCGCCGACCGCGCAGCCTGACGACAAAGCCGCGGTCATGCAATCGCGACAGATCGTGATGGCGGGAGCCGGCGTCGCCGGGCTCACTGCGGCGCTCGCCTTCGCAAGACATGGCTTTGGCGTTCGCGTGCACGAACGCGCGCCGACGCTGGCAGAAGTCGGTGCCGGACTCCAGCTTTCTCCCAACGCCACCCGTATACTAGACCGCCTTGGTGTGCTCGATCTGGTCAGCCCCTCGACCGTGCGGCCGGAAGCGGTCGTTCTGCGCKACGCGGCGACCTTGTCTGAACGGGCGCGCGTTCCCCTGGGTGCAGCGGCCGAGCGACGCTGGAAGGCTCCCTACCTCGTTGCCCATCGCGCCGACCTTCAACATGCCCTGCTCGCACAGGTCGCGGAAAGCCCCTTGATCGAGGTCACCATCGGCTCCGAGGTCACCGGCGTCGAGGCGCAGGCGGGCGGCATCACGGTGTCGACCACGCAAGGCGGTGTCGCCTCCAATGTCGACGCTGTTTTGTTTGTTGCAGCAGACGGCGTCTGGTCGACCAGCCGACGTCTTATCGGCCCGAACGAGAAGAGCCGGTTTTCAGGCGAACTGGCCTGGCGCACCACGCTCTCCTCTGACGGCGACGTCGGTCGACATTTTGCCGCGCTGAGCTCGCCGGCGATGGTAACGACTTATCTACACGCGGGCTTTCATCTGGTCGCCTACCCCATCCGTGCCGGCACAGCGATCAATCTCGCCGCCTTCACGCCGGGCAATTCGATCGCCGAGCAATGGTCGGGCGAGACCGATGCTGGTGCGTTGAAACGGGCGATGCGAGGCACAGCGCCTGCCCTTTCCCGGCTGATCGACGAAGCCGGTCCGTGGACGGTGTGGCCGCTGCATACCGTCGACCAAGCCCGCCCATGGACCGCGCCAAGCGGCATCGCGTTGATCGGCGACGCGGCACACGCCATGACGCCCTTCGCCGCCCAAGGTGCCGCGATGGCGATCGAAGACGCCTTTACGCTGGCGGACGCGATTGTGTCAGGCCCGGCGATCGCGGACGCACTGTCGCGATGGGAAATGGAGCGCAAATTGCGTGTGCGCAAAGTGGCACGGCGCGGCGCGCTCAACCATTTCGCCTGGCATGCCAGTGGGCCGGTGGCGGTGGCGCGCAACCTGTTCCTCAAACTCAAATCGCCGGAAAGCCTCGCCGCCGACATGGATTGGCTCTATGGCTGGACCCCGCCCGGCTGGTCCGACCAAGGCCGGTTATAGAGCCCAAGCGACCAGTTCAGCGTCGCCGGCAAAGGGTTCCACCAGCCGGTCGTCAGGCCGGCTTCTCGAAGTGCCGCCGCCGTCCAAGTGTTACAGCCCGCCAAGGCGTTGAACTTGCCTTTGGCCTCAAAGAAACCGTCATAGGCGCCGTAGTTCACATCCGGTATGCGCTGCACGCCATTCGGCCCCTGCTGGAAGCTGCGCTCGATGAAATTGAGCAGTGYGGCAAAGCCGGCCTCGCCGATATCGAAGCGTCCTACAGTCGGGTGCGGCAGTGCAATTTCACCAGCCAGATCGACATGCATCACTGAATTGTCGAGCGTGAGCGCCGCAAGCACAGGCCCCGGCTTGAGCTCCGCCCATGTCGGCGTTCCAATGTAGAAGGCCTTGCTGCCCCAGCCGAACACCAGATAGCGCGCCCCCGGCAGGTCCGCCTCGATGCCGGCGTCGAGCAGAAAGCCGAACTTTTTCAGCACCGCCGCATCAAGCGGCACGGCAATGTCGGTGTGGATCGGGTTGGTGAAAACAAGGATGTGGCGCGGCGTTGCGGCAGCTTGGTCGCCGCCGAAAAGCGGCCTTGGCACCAGTGTGCCAAACGCCACCGCCGTGAACACCAGCAGGACAAGGATGCCCAGAAGACGAAATATTCTTCTCACTGGCAGGCTGTCCCTTTTGTCGAAGCATGTAGTTCCAACAAAAAAGCCCGGCCGAAATGCGACCGGGCTTTTGGATCGTTGAGCGGGGAGCCTAATGCAGGATCTGGCTGAGGAACAGCTTGGTGCGCTCGTGGCGCGGATGGTCGAAGAACTCGC
>NZ_JBFUIP010000224.1:0-7061 GCF_056401815.1 Aminobacter sp. P4_D5
CAACGATTGAGGTATTCAAGATGACTTACTTCACAATCGCGAGCTTCAACATCGAGAAAAACGGACAATCATCCGAGCTCCTCAAGCAGCAGAAAGTGGAAGAATTTATCGACTACTGCTGCAGGCGAGGAACAGACCTGATATTCCTATGTGAGGTGCATTCGAGAAGGATTGAAGACTACATCGCCCACCTGAGGGCTGTGTACGGCGAATATTCGTGTGACTTTCTTCCCGGTGGCGGCAGCAACGCATACGTGATCCTGTATCGCAACGCGACCGGATTCACATTGTCATTCGATGGATTGCGTGGCCTCAACCGCAACTTCCTCTTGTGCCACATCGCTGACAAGGTGGCGCTCGGATTCGCACATTTCAAGTCCGGTCAGAATGGTCTGACAAAGGACCAAATCCAGGCAGGGGCAGACTTTATGAGCTCGTTCGCCAACGGCACAGAGCGGTGGGCAATTACTGGTGACATGAATTGGGACCTGCATCGCGTCAATGAATTGGCGTTGCCAAACGGAACGCACTACGCGACTTGCTGGCAGGACATGACACAAAAGAGTGGTGGAATTCTGGATTGGTGCCTTGCTGGCCGCGGTATCCAGCTTGCAGCGGTGAATGGTCCAACCGAGTTCAATCCAGCCTTTCAGGTGATGGATGGTCCAGATCACAGACCCGTATTGTTTCAGGTTGAATGCTGATTGTCGGAGCATGTCATGGACCGCCTAGGTCCATGACATGCCGATCTAGATCATTCCGGACGAGGTCAAAGGCGTGGCTGGGGTGGCAGGGCCGGCATAGGATACGATAGCGGACGACATCGTCTGACCATCGAGGTGAAGCGGGAACTCAAGGACGGCTCTCTCGATAGCCTCCTCACGTCGCACGTTGACCAGACCCTCACGTATCAGACTACGAACCTAAAGTTCGGGGTGATGCTCGTTCTCTATCTGTCGAAGCATCATGTCAGGACTGCGCAGAGAGACACATCGTACAAGATACGCGTCGGCAACCTCATGCAGTACGGAACCGAAAGAGGCCTTCTGATCGTCAAGGTGCCGGGGCGGCGAGGAACACCCGAGCGAAGCCGAAACCTGGTGTTTGAACGCTTCGAGATTGAGTTGGCTCGTCACCCGAGCAGCCTGAAAGAATACCGTTCGCCGATTCTGCGCCGCCTCTACCCGCAGCCGCGGCTTTCTCACGCGTCGACGTCCGGAAACGACGMCTAGTGACGCTCGTGCCCGTGAGAGCTCCTCATCGAGTCTGGCTAGCTCGTGCTGACGTCCGACAAAAATGGTGCACCGCAAATTGGACTAATCACGATTAGACTATCGCAACTGAATGCGTGATGCATTGCCCATGAACTGAGCCCCAAATTCCAATCAGGGCTCAGTTCACGCTCACCAGGGACAAGCGGCTTTCCGGCTCCCGGCCGGGACTATGTGGTCAATGCGCGGCGTTCTTTGCACCCTTTGCAGCGCTCTCGACGAGCTTGGCCACTGCCTTGGGGTCGGAGACATAGATCGCGTGGCTGCCCTTCGCTTCGACGACCGTTGATCCCGCGCGCTTGGACATGGCGCGCTGCGCTTCGGGCGGAATCATCTTGTCCTCAGTTGCGACCAGATACCAGGTCGGCTTTGCCTTCCAGGCGGGGGCCGTCACCTTGCCGTCGAGGGCAGCGACACCCCAGGGAACTTGCGAATTTGCCATGAAGGCTGCCAGTTCGGGCTTGACGTCGGCGGCGAATGAAGCGGCAAACTTGCCCTTGTCCAGGAACAGGAAGCCGTCGACCGGGGGCAGAATTGGAGGCACCGGTGCTCCGGGCGCGGGATTCGCAATCAAGCTCGAGACAGACTCTCCGGCATCGGGTGCAAATGCCGCAACGTAGACGACAGCCGCAACTTTCGGGTCGGTGCCGGCCTCGGACACGACGACACCGCCGTAGGAATGGCCGACCAGCACCACCTGGCCCGGTGCTGCGGCGATGGCGCGCTTGGTGGCAGCAACGTCATCTGCCAGTGACGTCGTCGGATTCTGGACGACCGTCACGTCGTAGCCGTCCTTTTTCAGGATATCGTAGACGCCCTGCCATCCGGAACCATCGACGAAACCACCGTGGACAAGAACAACCGACTTCACATCAGCCGATTGGGCCAGGGCGGCTGTCACGCCTACTCCCAGGGCAAGCGCTGAAGCTGCGGCAAGCAAAGTGAACACGTTCGACATCTGAGTTCTCCTTTCAGAACGTTGACGATCGAGATGTTATGAAGGCCGGTGCCCCTCGGTCCTGAACGATTGGGCCAAACGTGGAAGGTTCAGGCCAAACTAGAAAAGCTTCGTTCGCCGCCAAGCCCTTGGCGTGACGCCCGCAATGCGCGAAAATGCCCTGGTGAAATGACTCTGGTCGGCGAAACCGCATTCGAAGGCGATGTCGCTGAGCGAGATCGCCGTTTTCGCGAGCAGCTGCATCGCCCTGTCGATCCGTCGATGCTGAAGCCATTGGTGGGGCGCCATCCCGGTCGACTGCCGGAAGGCGCGGGTGAAATGCCGCTTCGACAGACTGCATGACAGCGCGAGTATCTCGAGCGTGAGGTCGCCATCGAGGTTGGCCTCGATCAGGTCCTTGGCGCGGCGCTCTTGCCACGGCGCCAGACCGCCGCCCCATTGCCGCGGCAGCTGTGCCACGTTGCCGTAGGCCCCGGCTAGGTGGATCGAGAGTGCCAGCGCCAGATAGTCGATGAACAGTCCTGACGCGGCTCTTGGGCTTGCGAGGGCCGGGCGCATCGCCAGCAGCAGGTCACGGACAACTGGGTCGCGAACGGTGCTGCCGACGGTATGGCGAAGCTCCTGTATGTGTCGAGGAACATCGCCGTCTTCGCCCAATGCCAGAAGCGCCCTGTGCGGGATGTAGAAATTGACGGCGTGGAAGGGGTCCCTGAGATCTGTGGTTAGGTTCATCCTGAGATCGAAGATCGCGACAGCACCTGCGTCGAAATCCCTTGGCGCCACGGCGCGGCCGTCTGCGTAGAGGTCGAAATCGTTGGCCCCCCGCAGTTGAAGCGCTATCAGGAATGCGTCTTCGCGTACGGGCTGGGTGACCCCGGCATTGCGCCGCTGGCAGTTGAGTTCGAGGAAGGCCATGCCCGTTCCTCGTGCCACGCGTGTGACCAGAACGGGCGCGTCGGGAAGACCCACCGCTGCTGCGACGGGGTTTATCGTGGGTGCTGGCTCATGACGGGGCATCGGCTGCTCACCCCTTGCAATGAACTAAAACAATAGCATCGGCAGCTTTCCGCTGAAAGCTGAGCTGCGAGGAAGCGAGTCCGGCCTCGATGAGGGTGGGCCTTGGATCGCGCCTTCGGCCGGCCGGCAAATCCAATATTAAGCTGTCGTTCGTCCCTGGACGATCCATCATCGCCGCCCTTGGATTGATTGGTTTCAGCCATCAATTGACGTGGGGATTGAGATTGGACCTCAACACTTGCGCAAAATAGTTCTCTCCTAAGCCCAAAGGCTTCGAAATGGCGTCAATTGAATCAGAAACGGCATCAGGAGATCGAAAGATGAATGTGACAGTTGCAGCCAAACTTGTTTTTCCAGCTCTTGCTCCAGACTATGCCAGGACCAAAACAGCCAGTGAGACGATGCTTCGCTTGGTGACTGGTGGACTGCTCGTGGCGCATGGCTCGCAGAAGATCGTCGATCCATTCGGGTCGCTTGCCTATAATGTGGTATTAGGGGGCGGCCAGAAACTCGAAACGCCTCCCTGCGGCAGGATATAGCCGAACGCTAGTCTATTCAAACCGCTCGCAACTCCTTCAGCTCGCATGCCGTAGTTTGCTTCGGCTGTGAATGTAAGCGACTGACTTATAGAATAGTATCGACCACTCGAAAATGGGCAACATGCCGGTGCATCAAGTTCATTGGAAGCCAATGAAACGGCCGCACAACAAAACGGCACACCACAGCAGGATAGAAACCACCGCGAGCAGGCGCAACACCGGCTGTGGACCGTGTGCTTGTCGGCCATTGTTGACAGAGGCGAAGGCAACAAAATTGGCTCCCGCCAGGGCGATGAGTCCCATCTTGCCGAGAAAGGCTGGCAGCTGCGCGTAGTGTGAGGCACGCACGGAAAACAGCAGAAGCCCACTCAGCACGGCAGCTGCGAAGGCCATCAAAGCACACCGCCTCAGCACCAAAATGAAGGGACGCTGGGGTAAAGCAGGAAATGCGCCGAGAATGCGGAGATCCATCAGCGTGACCGAGGTCAGCAACGTGCCGATTGCAGCGATATGGACCGCGTTGACGACGGGGTAGGCGATAAAGGAGGCCTTGAGCAGCCTAACCAAGGTAAGCTGTTCTATCGCCTGGAGCGACTCCACCTGTCGATCCTGCTCAGCTCGGCGGCACACGGTCCGAATAGACGTCGTAGGTATTGCCGTTGACGACGATACGGACTGCTTTCATGCGCTTTTCGTTCTGGTCGCGCGAACGGTTTCCGATTGCTGCTACCTCGTCGCCCTTCTTGGCAACCTCGTCAGTGAAACCGGCCGCGATTGTGCKGGCCGGCGGAGCAAGTTCTACCCGCCAGATGTCACCTTCGACATCGACGTCTAGCGTGGCATGCGGGTTGCCAATGTAGATTTCGGTAATGATGCCCTTGAGCTCGAAAAAGCCGTCCTGGGTCCATGACCAGCCGTGATGGGCAAGAGCTGGCAGCGAGAAAATAGTTGTAGCGGCCAGTGCAACGGCCAGGCGGACAGGTTTCGACAGGATTGCCATCGCGTTCCTCCGTTAATCGATCCACGGCGAAGCCTAGGTGCCTTTCAACAAAGGTCAAATCAAAACCGCCGGAGCGCACACCGCGAGGACACGGAACGTCTCGCAATCCCATTGCATAGCTGGAGCGCGCCTCGCCCCCTCAAGCACCGGAACAAAAGCTAGGTGAGCTTCTCCTTAAAGAACGTGATCGTGCGGCCCCAGGCAAGCTCCGCCGCCGCCTTGTTGTATCGAGCTTCAGAAGTCTCGTTGTTGAAGGCGTGCTGCGCGCCGTCATAGACGTAGATCTGAAAATCCTTGCCGGCCTTTTCCAGTGCTGCCTTGTAGGCGTCGATGCCGGCATTGATGCGCTCGTCCATGCCAGCATAATGAAGCAAGAGTGCCGACTTGATCTTGGCAATCGCTGCCTGGTCCTTCGGCTGCGAGCCATAATAAGCGACACCGGCCTTGAGGTCCGGCGCATTGACAGCGAGCACATTGACCGTGCCACCGCCCCAGCAAAAACCGACGGCGCCGACATTGCCGTTCGACAACTCGTACGTCTTGAGGAAGGCCACCGTCGCAACGCCGTTTGCCACCGTTTGCTCCGGTTCCATCTGACCAAACAGTTCGCGCGCCTTTTCTTCGTCGGGCGGCGTGCCGCCAAGCGGCGATAGATAGTCGGGTGCCAACGCCACAAAGCCTTCGAGCGCTATGCGCCGCGCGACGTCGCGAATATGCGGGTTGAGGCCCCTGTTTTCGTGAATGACGATGACGGCAGGCAACTTGCCCGACTGATCGGCGGGATGGACAAGATAGCCTTTCATCTCGCCGGTTCCTCCTGGGTAAGTGATGTCTTCACCTTTGAGGCGCGCATCATCCTCGGCAATTACAGCCGCCCGCGCCTGGTTTGCAGAGAGGAGCGGCGCAATGGCTGCCGCTGCTACACCGGAGCCGGTAAGCCTGGTCAGCTTGTCCATGAAGGTGCGCCGGTCGAGCGTCAGATGGGTGTATTCGTCATAGGCGTCGATCATCGCCTGGGTGATGGCAGGTCCGGTCATCTCGCACTCCCATTTAAGTTGGCTCTAACAAATGTAGAGCCAACGGAAGGGTGCTAGGGTCACGATTGCGTGACCTCGTTGGGCTTGGTCTGAAGGGGCATAGATGCATGGCGGCCCGGTGATTTCTTCAGGCCAGCAGACGCGGTCCAGCTCCCATGATCAACCCGGGTCCTCATCGCCAAAAGGTGGCGGGGCTTTTCCATGACTTTTACCTGTGAAGGAGTAGAATGCTCTCACAGGAGGCTCGGAGACCTGCCAATTGGGCATGCGACCGTGATGCCAAAAATGACCTGGGTTGACTGGTTCTATTTTGTCGTCGTGTTTGCAGGCGCGTGCGCAATGCTTTGGCTGATTGTAATCTAGCCAGGCATTTGCGGCGAAGCACCTTCCGTGCTCGGTTTGAGGCTACTATTTCTGGCGCATAGTAATCGTTGAGGCTGTTCGATGCCCGACCGCATCTACAATGTCTTGTTTTTATGCACCGGCAACACCGCCCGTTCAATAATTGGCGAAGGTATCCTTCGAAAGGAGGGTGCCGGACAATTCAATGCCTTCTCTGCGGGAAGCCAGCCAAAGGGAACCGTCAATCCCCTCGCTCTGAAGGTCCTTGCCGCACTCGACTATCCGACCGACGGATTTCGTTCGAAGTCATGGGACGAGTATGCGGTGCCCGGCGCGCCTGAAATGGATTTCGTCTTCACTGTCTGTGATGACGCAGCCGAGGAGTCCTGCCCGGTCTGGCCCGGACAACCGGTAACCGCGCATTGGGGCATTGAAGATCCATCTGTCGTCCAGGGAACCGATATCGAGAAGGAACGGGCGTTCAGCACAGCTGCCCGCTTCATGAAGAACCGGATTATGGCCTTCCTCAGTCTTCCGATTGCCACCATCGACCGGCTGTCTGTTGATCACCATTTGCAACTGATAGGCCGAATGGAAGGCACGACCTCAGAATCGTGAGGCGGTGCTAACCGACCTCCACATCACCCCAATGACGAATGAAAGACATCACATCCACTAATTTTGGCGAACCCGCCACCTTCTTCGAGACCCGGCTGGCACCAGGTATGGCCTTCGATCATCTTTCGCAGGCTTTGAGACACGCCGTAAACATGCCTATATCGAAGCAACATCACTCCGCGAAAATCATCACCAAGTCTGGAGACAAATATGGTTGGATCGAGATAAACGTCCTCCATGACCACCTTCGGGCCGCTGACACATGAACTGTATCAGGTT
>NZ_JBFUIP010000225.1:0-6968 GCF_056401815.1 Aminobacter sp. P4_D5
CTGTTCATGGCAGCCCTTGTCGCCGCACGTCACAACCCTGTCCTCAAGGCCTTCCGCGACAGGCTCGTTGCCGCCGGCAAGCCCAAGATCGTCGCCATCGTCGCGACAATGCGCAAGCTCCT
Organism: Aminobacter sp. P4_D5; assembly: GCF_056401815.1. Taxonomy (NCBI): domain Bacteria; kingdom Pseudomonadati; phylum Pseudomonadota; class Alphaproteobacteria; order Hyphomicrobiales; family Phyllobacteriaceae; genus Aminobacter; species Aminobacter sp. P4_D5. The sequence continues at coordinate 123 of NZ_JBFUIP010000225.1, forward strand.
CACCATCCTCAACGCCATGATCCGGGACCAAAAACCATGGCAAACCGCTTGACCGCCAAGACAGTCGCTCTCCCCGTGAAGTACGGGGAGAGGGGGGCGTCTACGTGTCCGCTTCGTCCTTCTCCCCGTTATAACGGGGAGAAGGTGCCGGCAGGCGGATGAGGGGTAAATCGCGGCCTCAGCCCTTGGTAAAATAGTAAAAGGCCAAAAACAGGCCGATGGCGACGACGAGGGCGCGGACGATGCCTTGCGGCACGCGGCGCGCGGTCCATACGCCGGAATAACCGCCGAGTGCTACGCCCGGCACCATGATGGCTGCTGCTGTCCAGGCAACGACGCCGCCGGAAGCGAAGATGACGATGGCGACCGCGGCGATGACGATTGAGAGCAGGTTCTTGAGCGCGTTGAGGCGGTGATAGTCGCCGCCTTCGGTGAGGCCGAGGGTCGCCAGCATCATCACGCCCATGCCGGCGCCGAAGAAGCCGCCATAGATCGCGGTGAAGAACTGGACAACACGTCCGGCAAGCGAGGTGGGTGCGCCCTCAGGCCGATCAGCGAGTTTTTTCGGCCGCAGCCAGGGTCCGGCGGCAAACAGCGCGGTTGCGGCAAGCAGGAGCCATGGCACCATCGCGCCGAAGGCGACATTGTCGAGCGACAAAAGCACGAGCGAGCCTACCAGCGCGCCGATGGCCGAGATGACGGCGAGCCCGAGCGCGCCACGCCACATCAGGCGGATGTCTTTGAGATAGGCGTAGGTCGAGGTGATGTAGCCGGGGAACTGGGCGATCGACGAGGTTGCGTTGGCCGAGATCGGCGGCAGGCCGGCCATGGTGAGGGCGCCGAAGGTCAAGAAGGTGCCGCCGCCGGCGATGGCGTTGACGACGCCCGACAGGAAGCCCGCGAGAAAGAGGATGCCGATTGTGACGAGGGACACGGGCTGCCTGATCTGTTGCTGCACTTGGCTTGTCGTGTAGGAAGCTCGAACGAACGATGCAAGCCATGGCTTGCCGATGGCGGCGAGGTGGTCCAAGGTCGATGAAGCGGCCACAATGCCTTGGCGGCGCGCCTTCGCAGCAAAAAAGAAGCGGCAAAGGCGTGACAAATGGCTGAAATAGCGGTATGTGCCCGCCCGAACCGGACGAATAATCGACCGGACCCGTCAACAGTGACGGTGTAGTCGCCCCTGCCAGAAGACCCGTGAGGGAAGAAGGCATAACCGAGCGGTCATTGGAACTGCAAGGCGAGCGTTGGGCGCTCTGGCTGTCGGAAGAACAAGAAGTGGATTTCTGAGATGGATATCATCCGCCAGATCGAGGCCGAACAGGCCGCCAAGATCGAAGCCAAGCGCACCCTGCCTGAATTCCAGCCCGGCGACACCGTGCGCGTCCAGGTGCGCGTCACCGAAGGCACGCGTACCCGCGTACAGGCCTATGAAGGCGTCGTGATCGCCCGCGCCGGCTCGGGCTTCCAGGAAAACTTCACCGTCCGCAAGATCTCCTACGGCGAAGGCGTGGAACGCGTGTTCCCGGTCTACTCGCCGATGATCGAGGGCGTCGAGATCGTCCGCCGCGGCAAGGTGCGTCGCGCCAAGCTGTACTACCTGCGCGATCGTCGCGGTAAGTCGGCTCGTATCGTCGAGAACACCGGCGTGCGCGCCCGCAAGCTGAACGACGCCGAGCGCGCAGCGCTGGTCGCCGAGAAGGCCCGTATCGAAGCCGAAAAGGTTGCCGCAGCCCAGGCTCTGGCCGCAGAGAAGGCAGCTCAGGAAGCAGCCGAGAAGAAGGCAGCCGCCGAGGCCGCCAAGGCAGCTGAAGCCGCCGCTGAGCCCGCAGCCGAGTAATCATCGGTTTATTGGTTTTCGAAAGGGCGGCTTCGGCCGCCCTTTTGCGTTTTGGGAGGCGATTTTGGCGGGAACGATGCGGCGTCAGCGATAGACGGCCACGATCCAGCTCGTTTCACCGCCCAAGCCGCGGTCGCGAGGATGGTCAATGACAGCCGACGGGCAGGCGGCAAGGTTGCTCGCGGGAGCGCCCGATGCGGTTGTGTAGGTTGCAGCGCTGGAACAGAACACTGGTTCGGACCGGGTTGCCGACTGAAGGCCCCACAAAGCGAGGATGAACGGCCCGCAGAAGACAGCTGCCAAAGCCGACGACAGTAATCTGCTTCGCATGGTTGCCCGCATTCCCAAATTGCGTCCCGACCGCTGACGGCCAAACCCGACCATCAAGATAAGGCGTCGCCGTAACGGTGCGACGCCGTTGACCCAGGCGATTGTCTCCGGCGTGTTTCACGGTCAATCGAAGCGATGGCCGAGAGGTATTTCGTTTCCGCCGGCAAAGACGCAAATAACAACTGTGAGACGAGGGTCTCGGTTGAGCAAGCATGCTTGCAACCCCGTGCGGGGAGTCTAAAGTCTGGCGCAATCGACCGGGGGCTGCCGGTCTTGTGTTTTGGGGAACGCATCATGAAGAATTTCAAACTGTCGCTGGCCGGCGCGCTGGCTGTCGTGCTTCTGCCCATTGCCGCCATGGCGCAGGCCCTGCCGGATCTCGGCGGCAAGACCGTGGTGGTGGTGACGGAGAACGCCTATCCGCCGCTGCAATTCGTCGATCCCAAGACCGGCAAGCAGATCGGTTGGGAGTATGATGCCATGGACGAGATGGCCAAGCGCCTCAACTTCAAGGTCGAGTATCAGAACACCTCGTGGGACGCGATGATCCAGGCGGTGGCGGACGGCCAGTACCAGATCGGCATGACCGGCATCACCATCAAGGACGACCGCAAGGAGAAGGTCGACTTCTCCGATCCCTACATCCATTCGGAAATGCGCATGCTGGTGCGTAGCGATGAAAGCCGCTTCACCGACCACAAGGGCTTCGCCGCTCTGAAGGACGGCCTGATCGCGGCACAGCCGGGCACGACGCCGTTTTTCGTTTCGGTCTATGACGTGCTCGATGGCAACGAGCAGAACCCGCGCATCAAGCTGTTCGAGACCTTTGGTGCGACCGTGCAGGCGCTGAAGACCGGCGATGTCGATCTGGTGCTGACGGACGGTGTAGCAGCGCAGGGTTATGTCGATGCCTCCGAAGGCAAGCTCAAGATCATCGGCGAACCGCTCGGCGGCGAGGATTTCGGTTTCATCTTCAAGAAGGGCTCGGACCTCGTTCAGCCGATCAACGCGGCGATCGCGGCGATGAAGGCCGACGGCACGATCGATGCTCTGAACAAGAAGTGGTTCCTCGACTACAAGATGGGGCAGTAGGCGACGACGTCTGGCGGTACGGATTGATGTTCCCACTCGGCGTTGCCCCCTTCTGGCCTGCCGGCCATCTCCCCCTCAAGGGGGGAGATCAGCTGGCATTGCCGATCTGCACCCTCTAGATGCAGGCGCCCTCATCCCGGTCCGGCACGAAACCCGACTTTCCCTGGTGGCTGGTGGCTGGCGGGGCAATTGCTGTCGTGGCAGGCGTCGCTATCGCTGCCAACGATCTCTACAGCCAGGTCTTCGCCGTGGTCACAAAGGGCCTCGGCATCACCGTCTTCGTCACCATCGTCGGCTTTGCCTTGGCCTCGGCGCTGGGGCTCGGCGTTGCCCTGATGGGACTTTCCGGCTCGATCTGGCTGCGCCAGATTTCGCGCTTTTATGTCGAGATCATCCGTTCTGTGCCGATCCTGGTGCTGCTGTTTTGGGTGGCGTTTGTCGGCGCGCCGGCCTGGGTGGCGTTCTGGAACTGGGCGACCGGCCCGCTGCAGGCGGCGGGACTTGTCGAGCCGATGCAGGTGCGCGACTTCTCGCTGCTGTGGCGGGCGATCATCGCCTTGATGATCGCATATTCCTCGTTCATCGCCGAAATCTTCCGGGCCGGCATCCAGGCCGTCGACGTCGGCCAGATCGAGGCGGCCAAGGCGCTCGGCCTGTCGCGCTACCGGCGCTTTCGCCACATCGTGTGGCCGCAGGCGTTCAAGACCATCCTGCCGCCCTACAGCAACGACTTCATCGCCATGGTCAAGGATTCCTCGCTGGTCTCGGTGCTCGGCGTTGCCGACATCACCCAGATGGGCAAGGTCTATGCCTCGGGCTCGTTCCGCTTTTTCGAGACCTATTCCATCGTCGCCTATGTCTACCTGATCCTGACTGTCAGCCTGTCGCTGGCATTGCGCGCGCTGGAAAGGCGCCTGAGGCGGGGTTCAGAGCCGCGAGAGTAGAATGAGCGGAAGCGGCGAGTCTCGCTGTGGAACCTCGGGGCAACCCGGCGCGTTGGGGGCCGAATAAGCTTGAGGGGCCTCATGGAACAACTCGTCGAAGAATTCGGCCATCCCACCTACACCTCGTTTCCGGTGATCGTAGCCAGGCTTTTGCTGGCAACGATCTGCGGTGCGGCGATCGGCTTCGAGCGCGAATGGCGCAACCGGCCGGCGGGCCTGAGGACACATGTACTGGTGTGCGTTGCCGCCGCAACATTCGGCATCCTCACCATCGAGATCGTGCATGCGCCGATGTTTGCGACCGATGCGATGAAAGAGGTGATCAAGGTTGACCCGATCCGTGCCGTCGAGGCGGTAACGGCCGGTGTTGCCTTCCTTGCCGCCGGCACCATCTTGTTTGCACGCGGGGAAGTCCAAGGACTCACCACCGGTGCCGGCATGTGGCTGGCTGGCGCAATCGGCCTCGCCGCCGGACTGGGCTTCTGGCAGATCGCCGGCTTCGGCACTTTCATGATGCTTGTCGTGATGGGACTGATGCACTCGCTTGAAGTCAAGTTCAACCTGAGCGCAGACAAGAAGGACGAGCAACCCGCAGCGCGGAAATCGCAGGCGAAGCCGAGGCGCAGCCAGGCGGGGTGACCCGGCGCCAGGGGCGCCTCGGTCGGCAATTGCCCGAAGTCGAAAACATTGATATGAGCAGGCCATGGAAGAGCTCTTTGGAGATCCGGCCTACAAAGGTTTCGTGCTGCAGGACCACAAGCGCCTGCCGTCGCGTTTCTTTGCCCGGATTTCAGGCGCGTTGACCAGCCGACTTATCTAGTCGTTTTCGCCGAGCCGACGGGCTTTCGGCGCCTCAGCCTTCCCCAGTTCATATCGACGGATCCAAGATCATGAGCGCACCGCGCACCCTCTACGACAAGATATTTGACGACCACATCGTCGACCGCCAGGACGATGGCACCTGCCTGCTCTACATCGACCGCCACCTCGTGCACGAAGTGACGAGCCCGCAGGCGTTCGAAGGCCTGCGCATGACCGGCCGCACCGTGCGGCATCCTGAAAAGACACTTGCTGTTGTCGACCACAATGTGCCGACCTCGCCGGACCGCAAGAACGGCATCAAGAACGAGGAAAGCCGTATCCAAGTCGAGGCACTGGCCAAGAACTCGGCCGATTTCGGCGTGGAATACTACTCCGAAAACGACAAGCGCCAGGGCATCGTGCACATCGTCGGACCCGAGCAGGGCTTCACGCTGCCGGGCATGACGATCGTCTGCGGCGACAGCCACACCTCGACGCATGGCGCGTTCGGCGCTTTGGCGCATGGCATCGGCACGTCGGAGGTCGAGCATGTGCTCGCCACCCAGACGCTGATCCAGAAGAAGGCCAAGAACATGCTGGTGCGTGTCGACGGGCAGCTGCCTGAAGGCGTCACCGCCAAGGACATCGTGCTGGCCATCATCGGCGAGATCGGCACCGCCGGCGGCACCGGCTATGTCATCGAATATGCCGGCGAAGCGATCCGCGCGCTGTCGATGGAAGGCCGCATGACGATCTGCAACATGTCGATCGAAGGTGGCGCCCGCGCTGGCCTGATCGCGCCTGACGAGACGACCTACGCCTACGTCAAGGACAAGCCGCGCGCCCCGAAAGGCAAGGCTTTCGACATGGCGCTCGAGTACTGGAAGACGCTGCACACCGACGAAGGCGCGCATTTCGACAAGGTGATCGTTCTCGACGCCGCCAAGCTGCCGCCGATCGTCACCTGGGGCTCGTCGCCCGAAGACGTCGTCGCCATCACCGGTATCGTGCCGGATGCAGAAATCATCGAGGACGAAAACAAGCGCAACTCCAAGAAGCGCGCGCTCGACTATATGGGCCTGACCGCCGGCACCAAGATCACCGACATTTCGGTCGATCGCGTCTTCATCGGCTCGTGCACCAATGGACGCATCGAGGATCTGCGCGCCGTCGCCAAGGTCGTCGAGGGCCGCAAAGTGGCCTCGACCGTCAGCGCGATGATCGTGCCGGGCTCGGGTCTGGTCAAGGAACAGGCTGAGGCCGAAGGTCTCGACAAGATCTTCGTCGCCGCCGGCTTCGACTGGCGCGAGCCGGGCTGCTCGATGTGCCTGGCGATGAACGACGACCGGCTCAAGCCGCATGAGCGTTGCGCCTCGACCTCGAACCGCAACTTCGAGGGCCGCCAGGGCTTCAAGGGCCGCACCCATCTGGTGTCGCCGGCCATGGCAGCGGCAGCGGCGATTGCCGGTCACTTCGTCGATATCCGCGACTGGCACTAAAAGYCGGCGAGCCGGCCGACTGCAAAGATCCAAGATGGCGGCGGAGCATTGTTCCGCCGCCTTCGTCATTTGTTGAGGATGAGTTGAAACGTGCCGCTGCCGCGAGGTCACGTTAACGTCTTTTTCTCGCTCGTATGATTTGATCGAACCAGGGAGAGAGGCGGCGTCAAACGATGAGTGGTGCGGAATTCATCCTCGCGATCAACGTGTTCGTTGCAGGCCTGCTGGCCGGCGCGTTCATGGCCATCGCGATCTATGACGCCAGGCGTGTTGCCGCGCGCTGGTTCGCGCTCTGCTACGCCACCGGCATCGTCTATATCGGCACGGAATTCGCCATCCC
>NZ_JBFUIP010000226.1:0-6949 GCF_056401815.1 Aminobacter sp. P4_D5
GCCCAAGATGGTGGCGGTCACAGCGCTTGTGGGCGCTGCCGTCGTGGTGCTCGCCGGCCTGGAGCAGGTCTTCCTGCGGCGCTGGGAGGAATTCCTGTCGCTGCTGTGCGGCGCCTGGATGATCATCTCGCCATTCTTCTTCCAGTATGGCGGCGCGCTGCGCAGCTGGCACATCGGCCTTGGCATCGCAGTGGCGGCACTGGCCGTGCTGGAACTCTGGCAGGATCGCAACCGCAACCTTGAGGCATGACGCATCGCCGAGAATGAACCTGGCCCGGGGTTTAGGGATCAGCTCTATGTCTACCGTCGTTCAGGTCGAAGCTTGTCCGACGGGTGCTGGCATCGCTGACTTGGATCGGCCCGATTGATGCGGCGCTCGCGACAGGCGGCGTGGATGCGCTGAAATTCAGGCAATAAAAAAGCCCGGCAAAACCGGGCTTTTTTTGAGTGTTTCTCGACAGCAAGGAGCTATCTGAAACAGGAAACTGGTGCCCAGAAGAGGACTCGAACCTCCACGCCTCGCGGCACACGGACCTGAACCGTGCGCGTCTACCAATTCCGCCATCTGGGCTGGTGGCGGTGATGTAAGCGGGCGAAGCGACTGTGTCAACGCGCTTTTTCAGCTTTTGCCGACGAATGCTGCGACGGGTTGGAATTGTCGCATTCAAGCATGCCGCATGACGCAGGGGCAGGCGGCATATCGAAGCCGGCGAAGCGTTGGGAGCCGCGAATTCGCAGCTCCCTTATAAGCTTACGCCAGCACTTCCTTGGAAGCCACGGTCGAATCAGCGTTGAGCTTGTAGACGATCGGCACACCGGTCCCGAGTTCGAGCTTCACGATGTCCGGACCCGAAATGCCTTCAAGCGCCATGATCAGCGCGCGCAGCGAATTGCCATGCGCTGCGACCAGGACCGTGCCGCCGCGCAGCACGTGCGGCTGCATGTCATGCATGTAGTAGGGCCATACGCGCGCGCCGGTGTCCTTGAGGCTCTCGCCGMCGGGCGGCGGGGTGTCGTAGGAGCGGCGCCAGATATGGACCTGCTCCTCGCCCCACTTGGCGCGGGCATCGTCCTTGTTGAGGCCGTTGAGGTCGCCATAGTCGCGCTCGTTGAGCGCCTGGTTGCGGATGGTCTTGAGGTCGCTCTGACCGGTGGCGTCGAGGATATGCTGGCAGGTCTTTTGCGCACGCATCAGGGCCGAGGTGTAGGCGATGTCGAACTTCAGCCCGCGCGCATTGAGCTTCTGGCCGGCGGCCTTGGCTTCGGCGGTGCCCTGCTCGGTCAGGTCGACGTCGCGCCAGCCGGTGAACAGGTTCTTCAAGTTCCATTCGCTCTGGCCGTGACGGACGAGCACGAGAGTTCCGGACATTTTTGCTCCCTTGAGATTGAGATGATGAGGCTGGATTCGGTTGACTAGAGGCCGAGAACGTCGCGCATCGAGTAAAGCCCAGGCTTGCGGCCGTGCGCCCATAGCGCTGCCTTGACGGCGCCGCGGGCGAAGATGGTGCGGTCCTCGGCTTGATGCGACAGGGTGATGCGTTCGCCGGTGCCGGCCAGGATGACGGAATGGTCGCCGACGACCGAGCCGCCGCGCAGCGCGGCAAAGCCGATCGTGCCGGCCTCGCGCACGCCGGTGTGGCCGTCACGCACGCGCACGCTCTTCTCGGCCAGCGCGATCTTGCGGCCTTCGGCCGCCGCCTCGCCGAGAAGCAGCGCCGTGCCMGAAGGCGCGTCGACCTTGTGGCGGTGGTGCATTTCAAGGATTTCGATGTCGAAGTCGCTGGGCCCGAGCGCCTGGGCAGCCTTTTCAACCAGCACCGCGAGCAGGTTGACGCCGAGGCTCATATTGCCCGACTTGACGATGGTGGCATGGCGCGCGGCAGCAGCGATCCTGGCGTCGTCTTCCGGCGAACAGCCGGTGGTGCCGATGACATGGGCAATGCGCGCCTGGCCGGCGTAGCCGGCGAATTCGACGGTCGCAGCCGGGACGGTGAAATCGAGCACGCCGTCGGCCTTGGCAAAGGCTGCCAGCGGATCGTCGGTGATTTCGACATTGATGATGCCGATGCCGGCGAGTTCGCCTGCGTCCTTGCCGAGATGCGGCGAACCGGCACGCTCAATGGCGCCGACGACGCGAACGCCCTCCATGGCGTGGACGGTGCGCAACAGCACCTGACCCATTCGCCCGGCGGCACCGACCACCACAAGACCCATGTCGCTCATTGTCAGCTCCTTGCGGCGTCTTCAAACAGGCAGCCCTGTCGCTGCGCGAAAACTGCGCCCCTCATAAAGCATGACGTGCGAAGGGGAAACCGCCTTTTGGTAGGCTAAAGGCGCCAGCGCCGGTCGCCAGTCTCGACGCCGAACAGTTCTGGCGTGCGCGCATAGGCGGCGAGGCCGGCAAGGGCTGCCAGTGGATGCGTGATGACATAGACCGGCATCGAGGCCATCAGTTCGCGATGCGGGGCCTTGTCTTCGAAAGCCTCGCGGAAATTGCCCTGTTTCAGCGCCGGTACGATCTTCTGGGCAATGCCACCGGTGAGATAGACGCCGCCCTTGCTCTTGAACACCAGCGCCAGGTCGCCAGCGGTACGTCCAAGGCAGGTGACGAAAATGGAAAGGGCTTCTTCGGCAATCACGTCGCTGCCGGCAAGCGCTGCAGCGGTGACTTCAGCCGGCTGGGTGAGGGTGGGGGCCTTACGGTCTGCCGTGGCCACGGCGCGATAGGTGTTGACCAGGCCGCGCCCGCACAGGATCTGCTCGCCCGAAATGCGGCCTTCGAGCTTTTCGAGATGCGGAAAGACCTCGAAATCGCGCTCGCTGCGCGGACCGAGATCCATGTGACCGCCTTCGCCGGGAATAGGTATCCAGCGACCAAGTGCATGGACGAGGCCAGCGACGCCAAGACCCGTGCCAGGACCGAGGACGACGCGGCCAGCACCCTCTTCCGGCTCGCCGCCACCGATCTTTTCCATGTGCTCGTCACCAAGTGCCACAACAGCGAGCGCCTGGGCTTCGAAATCGTTGAGCACGAGAATGTCGATCAGTCCAAGCGTCGAAAACATCTGGCGGGGACGCACCACCCAGGGACAGTTGGTGAGCGCGATCTCCTCGCCCTCGACCGGCCCAGCAACGGCCAGCACCGCCGAACGCGGACGCACCGGCGCGCCATCGAGGACAGCCAGAATGGCGTCGTCGATGGTGGCATAGTTGGCGGTCTGGACGATGTGCGGTTCGCCGGCGTCCTTGTCGGCGCTCTCGACGATGGCGAAGCGCGCATTGGTGCCGCCGATGTCGCCGATCAGGATCGGGAAGGGGAGAGCCTGCGCTTGCTCGCTTGGATGTGACATGCTCGGCTCCGTCCCCACGTCGGCGTTCAGCCGTTCTCTTGGTTTTCCAGCATGATCTCGGCCGTCGCCCGATTCAACGCCATGGGAATGTCGTAGACGATGGCGAGCCGCATCAATGCCTTCACATCGACGTCATGCGGCATCGGCGTCAGCGGATCAACGAAGAAAATCAACAGGTCGATCCTGCCCTCGCTGATCAGCGCGCCGATCTGCTGGTCACCGCCGAGCGGACCGCTCTTCAGCGGCGTCAGGTTGAGGCCGGGGCAGGCCGCCAGCACCCGCTGGCCCGTGGTTCCGGTGGCAACGATATGACAGGTCATGAGGAAGTCGGCATGAGCGCCGGCGAAGGCGACCATGTCGTCCTTCTTCTCATCATGGGCGATCAGTGCGAGACGCAAGGCTGGTGTCACTCGTAAGACGCCCCGACAGGTTAAATCGGTTGAAATCCATAAACGGATTTCCGCGACATGGGAAGCGGGTCGGCGCCCGCCGCTTTGCCGGATTAGTTGTTCGTCGGTCGAGGACGCGGCAACGGGATGTCCACTGAAGGCCTGGGCGCGAAGGCGTTGGCCGCAGCCGGCGCACCGCCGGACTGTGAAATGACCGGCTTGCCCGGCGCCACCGCCTCGGGCTCTGGCGCCGCGACCACAGCCGTAGGCGCGCCTTTGCCACGGAAAGTGACGGCCGCTTCTGAAGTCGGGGAGGGCGCATTGAGCACGGCGACGCATTGCTTGGGCAGGCTGGCCATCGTCATGATGTCGCGCGCCTTGGGCTTTTCCGGACTGGTGGCCGGGCGCCAGGGCTCTTCGGTGAACCACCAGGCCAGCGACTTGTCACAGCCGTCGCCACGCGGCGTCGGATCCTGTTCCTTGCAGCCCATCGAGCCGGGCTGGCAGCCGATGCGGATGTGGAAATGGTAATCGTGACCCCAGAAGGGCCGGACCTTGCGCAGCCAGGAGCGGTCTCCGGTGACGGTCTCGCAGAGTTTCTGCTTGATGCCCGGATTGACGAGGATGCGCTCGACCTCGGGATAGCTCGCGGCGCGCTCAAGCAGCCGCGCATGCGCTGGCGTCCAGCGCTTTTCGATGACCCGGTGGGTCTTCTCGTTGACCATCGAGACAGCGCTCATGTTTTCGCGCTCGCTCGCCGAAAGCCGGTGATCGGGCATGGGCGTGAACCAGATGTCGGCGTCCAGGCCGATCTGGTGGGAAGCGTGGCCTGTCAGCATCGGGCCGCCGCGCGGCTGCGAGATGTCGCCGATCAACAGGCCCGGCCAGCCGTCGGCGGTGGCATCGCGCGACAGCTTTTCGATCAGCGAGATCATGGCCGGATGACCCCAGCGCCGGTTGCGCGACAGGCGCATGGCCTGCCAGGTCGGCCCGTCAGTGGCAATCGCCACGCCGCCGGAGAAGCAGCCCTTGGAGTAGAAGCCGTAGGAATGCGCAGCGATCGCCGCCGGCAGCTTCTTGGAGCCAAACAGGTCTTTCGCAAGCTCCGCGGCACTTGCCGCCTGCATGTCGAGGCCGACAAGCCCAAGCGTTGCCGCGACCATGGCGAAGCGCGCCGCCTTGCTCAGAAATCTGCTGAAAAATGCCGTCATTGGAGTCCGATCCTCTCCACCAGCTTGGGCCGCCATGGTTACCGAAAGGTAAATTTCGACTCCCGCATCCCAGTCATTTCGTCGCGTCCAGCCGGTTCAGCCTTGCCTTATCGGGCTGCGCCTGTCGCCCTCGCCTTCGCCGCGCCAGCTGCCGTCGGCCCACATGCTGTCCAGCGCCGTACGGTAGTTGGGCAACCGGAAACCGTAGCCCAACGCCTTGATCGCGGTGTTGGCGACGCGCTTGTTCTCGCCATAGAAAGACCGTGCCATGGGCGAAAGTTGGGCGGTCTCGAAAGGAATTTCGGGCGGCGGCGCAACACTCATCAGGTCAGCGGCATAAGCGACGACATCCTGCGGCGGCGCGGGCTCATCGTCGGTGACGTTGAAGACCCCACCATAATCGCCATCGGCGAGGAACCACAACGCACCTGATATGTCGTCGACATGGATGCGGTTGAACACCTGACCCTGCTTGACCAGGCGCTTGGCGGTGCCGCTTTGGAGATTGACGAAGGCGTTGCGCCCCGGGCCGTAGATGCCCGACAGGCGCAGGATCGCGACTGGCCGTCCGATCGCTTCGCCAAGCTCGTGCCAAGCCTGCTCGGCGGCGAGCCGCATCGAGGAACGGCCGGGCTTCGGCCGACATGTGGCGGTCTCGTCGATCCAGGCGCCACCATGGTCGCCATAGACGCCTACGGTGGAGAGATAGCCGATCCAGCGCAGCAGTGGCATGCCGTGAGCGATCGCCTCGCGGGCGGCATTGAGCACCGGGTCGCCGTCGTCGCCGGGTGCGGCGGAGACGACGAGATGGGTTGTTGCGGCCAGTTGCGCCCTTACTTCAGGAGTGAGCTGTCCGTCGAAGACAAAAGCCTCGATGTCAGCTGCTTCGAGGCCCGCGAATTTGTCCGCCGAGCGCGTGGTGCCGGCGATGCGAACGCCTTGTAGGCGCATGCGGGCGAATGCCTTGCCGGAATAGCCGGCGCCGAAGATGAATATTTTCTGCTCGGTCATGCCTGCGTCCGTGCGGGTTCGACTTGCGTGAGCTGCCATTCGGCAATCACGTCGTCTTCGGTTTCGGTCTTCAAAGCCTGTTGCGCAAGAGCCGAAAACGTCTCGCCCGGCGCGAGCCGCGACAGCGCCCAGATCGCAGCACCGCGCACCAGAGGCGAGGGGTCGGCGAGCAAGGCCCGGCAGGGCTCGATCAAGGTGGCGTCAGCCGAATTGCCTGACGCGATCAGCACGTTGCGGATAAAACGGTCGCGGCCGATGCGCTTGACCGGTGACCCCGAGAAGAAGGTGCGGAAGGTCGCATCGTCGAGTGCGAGMAGCTCGGCGAGGCGCGGCTCGCGCAGGTCGTCGCGGGCGGCGAGTTTTTGCTCGGACGCGGCCTGGGCGAACTTGTTCCACGGGCAGGCGGCAAGGCAATCGTCGCAGCCATAGATGCGATTGCCGATCTTGTGGCGGAATTCGAGCGGGATCGGCCCCTTGTTTTCGATGGTGAGGTAGGAGATGCAGCGCCGCGCATCGAGCCGGTAAGGCGCAGGAAACGCGTCGGTCGGGCAAGCATCGAGGCAGGCGCGGCAGGAGCCGCAATGGTCGACCTCGGCGGCGTCGGGCTCAAGCTCGGCGGTGGTAAAGATGGTGCCCAAAAACAGCCAGGAGCCGAACTCGCGGCTGACCAGATTTGTGTGCTTGCCTTGCCAGCCAAGTCCTGCCGCCTCGGCCAAGGGCTTTTCCATCACGGGGGCGGTGTCGACAAACACCTTCACGTCGCCGCCGGCGCGGGCGACGATCTTGCCGGCGATCTCCTTCAGCCGGCCCTTCATGACGTCGTGATAATCGCGGTTGCGGGCATAGACCGAGATCGCGGCGCGGTCCTTGTGGGAAAGGAGGTCGCGCGGGTCGTTGTCGGGTCCGTAGTTMATCGCCAGAACGATGATCGAGCGCACCTCGGGCCACAAAACGGAGGGTTCGCTGCGGCGCTCCAGCGTTTCGGCGA
>NZ_JBFUIP010000227.1:0-6908 GCF_056401815.1 Aminobacter sp. P4_D5
ATCTGTCGGCACTGCGCAAGTTCGAGGTGACGGGACCGGATTCCGAAGCGCTGTTGCAATACACGCTGACCCGCGACGTCAAGAAGCTCGGTGTTGGCCAGGTCGTCTACACCGCCATGTGCTACGAGCATGGCGGCATGATCGACGACGGCACGCTGCTGCGCCTTGGCAAGGACAATTTCCGCTGGATCTGCGGCGACGACTATTCCGGCGTCTGGCTGCGTGAGGTTGCCGAAAAGCTCGGCCTCAAGGTTCTGGTGCGCTCCTCGACCGACCAGATGCACAACATCGCGGTGCAAGGTCCCAACAGCCGCGATCTCCTCAAGGAGATCATCTGGACACCGCCGCACCAGCCGGCGCTGTCGGAGCTCGAATGGTTCCGCTTCACCATCGGCCGCATCGGCGACGCGCAAGGCGTGCCGGTGGTGGTGTCACGTACCGGCTACACCGGCGAGCTCGGCTACGAGGTCTGGTGCCATCCGCGCGATGCCGAAGCCGTCTTTGACGCGGTCTGGGAAGCCGGTAAGCCGCATGGCCTCAAGCCGATGGGATTTGCCGCACTCGACATGGTGCGCATCGAAGCCGGGCTGATCTTTGCCAATTACGAGTTCTCCGACCAGACCGACCCGTTTGAGGCCGGCATCGGCTTCACCGTGCCGCTCAAGACCAAGACCGACGATTTCATCGGCCGCGAAGCCCTGATCCGTCGCAAGGACAACCCGATCCACAAGCTGGTCGGCCTCGACATCGACGGCAATGTCGCTGTCGGCCATGGCGACTGCGTCCATATCGGCCGCGCCCAGATCGGCATCGTCACCTCGTCGATGCGCTCGCCGGTGCTGGGCAAGAACATCGCGCTCGCCCGTGTCGATGCAACACACGCCGCCGTCGGCACCGAGGTCGAGATCGGCAAGCTCGACGGCCAGCAGAAGCGCCTGCCGGCCCGCATCGTGCCCCTCGCACACTACGATCCGAAAAAGGAACGCCCGAGGTCGTAAGCGGGGAACGGTACTACAATCGGGCTAGTCAGCCCTTCAAAATGACATCGGTTTTCTCGAACTTTGTAACGTCGATCAGGCCCTTGTCCGAGATGCGCAGTTCCGGGATCACGACGAGCGCCAGCAGCGAGTGCTGCATATAGGCGTTGTTGAGTTCGCAGCCGCATTCGCGCATCGCCTCGACCAGCCTGCCGGCCTTCACGGCAACCACTTCGGCCCGCTCGTCCGACATCAGGCCGGCGACCGGCAGCTCGACCAGCGCAAGCTCCCTGCCCTCGCTGATCACGACGATGCCGCCGCCAACCTCCTGCAGCCGGTTGGCGGCCTTAGCCATGTCGGACTTGTTGGTGCCGACGACGATGATGTGATGGCTGTCATGCGCGACGGTCGAGGCCATGGCGCAATCCTTGTCGTAGCCAAAGCCCGACACGAAGGCATTGACCACCTCGCCGGTTGCCCGGTGACGTTCGACGAGCGCGATCTGGCAGACGTCGTTGGTACGGTCCATCGCAACGATGCCATTCGAGACGGGCAGATGCCGCACCAGCGCCTTGGTCGGCGCCTGGTTTTCGACCACGCCGATGACCTTTACCTTCACTTCGGAAGCATCGGGAGCGGCAATGTCGAAGTCCGACGCCACAAGCTGCTTGCCGAGCTTCACTGTGTTCTTGGCACTGTCGGGATAGTCGTAGGCCGGCATATCGGCGGCAAGCGCCCCGTCCTTGGCCAACAGCTTGCCACGCGCGAAGACCATTTCGATCGGCAGCGACGCCAGGTCCGAACTGATGACGAGGTCGGCGCGCCGACCCGGCGTGATGGACCCCAGTTCGCGCTCCATGCCGAAATGCTGGGCGGTGTTCAACGTCGCCATCTGGATCGCGGTGATCGGTTTCAACCCTTGCGCGATGGCATGGCGCACCACCCGGTTCATATGCCCATGATTGACCAGCGTACCCGAGTGGCTGTCGTCGGTGCAGAGAATGAAGTTGCGCGGGTCGATGCCGCGTTCGGTGATCGCCTTGACCTGAGCTGCAACGTCGTACCAGGCCGAACCCAGCCGCAGCATCGCGCGCATGCCCTGGCGGACACGGGCAATGGCGTCCTCAACGGTCGTGCCCTCATGGTCGTCGGCCGGACCGCCAGCCACATAGGCGTGGAACTCACGGCCGAGATCGGGCGAGGCATAGTGGCCGCCGACGGTGAGGCGTGCTGCTTGCGTGGCGGCGATCTCGGCGACCATCTTGGCATCGTTGGCCGCGACACCGGGAAAATTCATCATTTCGCCGAGGCCGATGATGTTCGGCCAGCTCAGCGCCTCCCTGACGTCGGCGGCGCTGAGCTGTGCGCCTGCCGTCTCCAGCCCCGGCGCGCTCGGCACGCAACTAGGCACTTGAACCAGAACGTTGATCGGCAGGCTTTGTGCCTCCTCGTTCATGAGCCGCACGCCAAACAGGCCAAGCACATTGGCGATCTCGTGCGGATCTATGAACATGGTGGTCGTGCCATGTGGAATGACGGCACGGGCGAACTCCGTCACCGTCACCAGTCCGCTTTCGACATGCATGTGGCCGTCGCACAGGCCCGGCACGAGATAGCGGCCTTCAGCGTCCACGACCTTCGTGTTCTCACCAATCGTATGACCGGCGGCAGGTCCGACATAGGCAAAGCGTCCGGCCGAGATTGCGACATCCGTTCGCGGCACGATCTCGCCGGAATAGACGTTGACCCATTTGCCGTTGCGGATCACCAGGTCGGCTGATGAGCGCCCCATCGCCACGTCGACCAGTCGCGGGGCGGTTTCAGACCAAGGCAGAAGCATGTGAAGTATGTCCTTTGAAAGCGCAGCGTCTGGCGGGCGCCACAGCGCCCGCCATGGGTGCTACTGGATCTGGGCGACGAGTGCGGCCGCGAGCAGCGCGACGAACCACATGATCGGCTTCACCTCGCCGGCCTTGCCGACGACAAGCTTAAGCAGCACATAGGCGATGATCGCCAGCGACAGGCCAAGCGTGATCGAAAAGGTCAGCGGGATCAACACGATGGCGAGAAAGGCGGGAATAGCCTCTTCGGCGTCCGACCAGCGGATCCGGCCCATCGGCTCGGACATGAACAGTCCGGTCAGGATGAGAACCGGTGCTGTTGCGATCGCCGGCACTAATGACAGCAGCGGCGACAAGAACAGGAATGGCAAAAACAGCAGGCCAGCGACAAGCGCGACGAGGCCCGAACGGCCACCCTGCGCGATGCCTGCACCCGACTCAAGATAAACGGTCGCGGGGCTCGTGCCGAGCGGAGCTGAGATCAGTGCCGCCACCGCATCGACATGCATCGATTCCTTGATATTGCGCGGCATGCCGTCCTCGTCCTTGAGGTTGGCGGCTTCAGCGAGCCCTAGGAAGGTTGACAGCGCTTCGACGAAATTGGTGAACAGGAACACGAAGATGAAGGGGATGTAGGCGACCTGGAGCGCGCCGAGCAGGTCGACCTGCCAGAGGAAGCTGAAGTCGGGCGCAGCCGACAGGCCGCTCCAGTTAACCAGCGTCGTCACGTCGGGCGTCTCGGGCGAAAACGCGCTGCCATTGCCCCACCAGCGGCCGATCGGGATCGAGATCAGCGTCGTCAGGATCATGCCTGCCATCATCGCGCCAGGCACACGCCGCACGACCAGCCCGACCGTCGCGATGAACCCGGCAATGAAGGTCAAGGTGACGGGGTTGAAGGTCGTGAGGCCAACGATGGTGTCGGGGTTGGAGACGATGAACTTGGCGTTGACCAGGCCGATCAAGGCGATGAACAGGCCAATGCCGCAGGCAATGCCGTAGCGCAGATCCGTCGGGATGGCCTCGATAACAGCGCTTCTGAGATTGAGCACCGCCATGATGGTGAACAGCACGCCTGCCCACAACACGCAGCCAAGGGCGATTTCAAGCGGAACCTTGGCGCCGATGACCATAGTGTAGGCGAAGAGCGCGTTGATGCCCATGCCCGGCGCGACAAGGATCGGGCTGCGCGCATAAAGCCCCATCGCGCAGCTGCCGATGAAGCTGACCAGCACGGTGGCAGTCACGCCCGCCGAGAACGGAATGCCAGCATGGGCAAGGATAGAAGGGTTGACGACAATCACATAGGACGCGGCCAGAAACGTCGTGAGGCCGGCCAGAATCTCGGTCCGCATATTGGAGCCAAGCCTGGTGAATTGAAAATGGCGGTCGAGGACGGCGTGCAGCCAAGATGGCTGCACGCTCGCTTTCGCCGGGATCTGCGGCTGGTAGTTCATATATTCCTCCCCTTAATGTTTGATTCCGACGCGGCCGATTTGCCAAAGCCGTGGCAGCGTTCCTCACTCCGCTGCCACGGCCCTCCCCTGCTCGAGGATCGGCGACGTCACCGTCAGGTTGACGCAATCGATCACGCCCAAATCGGTGATGGCGTAGTCGGGAATCGCCGTGATCTGAAGCACAAACATGTACATGAATGGCCAAGGCAGATCGCAGCCGAGGCTTCGGGCCGCATCGTCGAGCCGGCCCTCGATGGCGGCCATTTCCTGCGGTTCGATGTCGGAGACGATGCCGCCGATGGGAAGATGGAGGAATTCGAGGATTTCTCCGTCCTTGGCCACCACCTGCCCGCCATTGTTGGCGATGAGATGGTTGATGGCGACCGTCATGTCCTCGGGGCTGGTGCCCACGCAAATGATGTTGTTGTCGTCAGGCGCTGTCGAACTCGCCATAGCGCCTGCCTTGAGGCCAAAGCCCGAGGTGAAGGCGACCGGCCGGTGTTGGGTTTTTCCATAGCGCTCGACGACCGTCACGTACTGGACGTTCTGGCCGGCATCGGCGAGCACCCGGCCATTGCGAACCGGAAGCGTCACCTCGCGCCGCGTACGGACGAAAACCTTCTCAGGTGTGACCGCAATCGCCATAGCGCGCGCGGTGTTTCCTTCGCCCTCATAAGGAACGGCAATGTCGTCGACGGAGATCGGTGCGACCTTGATCGAGCGCAGCAGCGCGTCACTGCGTGGCGGCGGCGAAAGCTCCACCGCCATCTTGCCGTCCCGTGCCGCGATAGCGCCGTTGGCGATCACCGCTTCAATGCGGAACTCGCGCAAGTCGTTGACTACAAGGATGTCGGCCGAGCGGCCTGGCGAAATCGATCCGACCTTCTCGTCGATTCTCAGCGCATCGGCACCATTGATCGTCGCCATCTGGATCGCCGCCATCGGCGAGATGCCCATCGAGATTGCCATGCGCACCATGTTGTCGAGATGGCCGCGGACAAGGATGTCGCTCGCCACCACGTCGTCGGTGCAGAAGCTGATGCGGCGCAACGCCTTCACGCCCATTTCGGTGACGATGCGCAGATTGTCTGACAGGAAATGCGAGATCGAAGATTCGCGCACCACCACATGCATGCCGGCACGCAGCTTCTCCAGCATCTCCTCTGGCGAATAGCTTTCGTGATCCGCGCGCACGCGTGCCTGCTGGTAGCCGTTGAGCCGCGCGCCGCGCGTCATCGGGCAGCAACCGAGTACCGGAAGCCGGCTTTTTCCGGCAATCTCGAGCGCCTTAAGCACATCTGGATCTTCTTCCTGGATGAACTCGCGCACCGTCTCCCAAATACCGACGCATTCCGGCCAGTGATGGGTCGCTGCATGATCGGCCGGCCCGAAATAGTGGCCGACGGTCGAGCGCGGCATGGTGTAGGGCGTTTTGCAGGGCGCGCCCCAGAAAACCTTCAGCGGCGTCTGCTTGGCTTCATCGAGGAACTCACGCGCCGCTGCGGGACCGCCGACAACGATGATCTGGTCGAGCCCGGTGACGATCGAGGTTGTGCCAAGCGGCACCACGGCCTTGGCGAAGCTGGTGATCGACAGTTTCGAGCATTCGACATGCAGATGCCCGTCGATCATGCCTGGGCAGAGATATTTGCCCGTCGCGTCGACGATCTCGGTGTCGGGGCCGATATGATCCGAGATATCGCCGACAGCGATGATGCGGTTGCCGTAAACGGCGATATCGGCCTGGTAGATTTCTTCCGAAACGACGTTGACCAGTCTGCCGCCACGAACGGCCAATGTCGCCTTGGCTTCCCGCCCCGACGCCGCACGAATGAATTCCCTGATATCAGTCAAACGAACCTCCCTGGTTGATGGGAGTATTTCGACCTCGGGTCGTTTACACAATTGGCCGAAGAAGGCTATTTATTGGACAGATCATCCAATAGGTTGGACGAAATATGGACCTCTCGGTCATCGATTGTTTCGTGAAAGTCGCCGACGCCCGCTCGATCTCGGCGGCATCGCGGCTTCATCGGCTACCCAAATCGACGCTCAGTCATCGCATCCGGCAGCTGGAGGACGAGTTCGGCATGGAGCTCTTCGTGCGGGAAGGCCACCATCTCCACGTCACCGATGCAGGCTCAGAGCTTCTCCGTCATGCCCGGCGCATCCAGGCAAGCTGCGAGGACGCAGCAACTGCACTTGCTGAAATGCGCCAAGAAGTGGCCGGCACGCTGCGCGTCGGCTCCACAGGCGAGTTCGGCACGACCATCACCTCGGAACTGCTTTATGCCTTCCGCCAGCAATATCCGCAGGTCAATCTCGATGTCGTCTTCCTGACTTCGAGGCAGCCCTTCTCAGATGTGACGGAACAGGCCTTGGACGGCATCTTCCATTGGGGCGAGCCTTCTGATGTCGACTACATCAGCCGCCGCCTGTCGACGGCGTCTTATGGTCTCTACGCGAGCCCCGACTATCTCGCTCGCCATGGAACGCCTGAGACGACCGACGAACTGAGCGCCCATCGCGGACTGATCTTCCGCCAGCCGACCCGGCCGCAATCCTGGTATCTGGCGCAAAATGGTCGAAATGAGATCGACATCCTGCCGACAGCAAATTGCATCGCCAACGAC
>NZ_JBFUIP010000228.1:0-6788 GCF_056401815.1 Aminobacter sp. P4_D5
CAAAAGCAGCGTCCATCTTCTCCCATCCTTGCCTAATCGGGCTTCGCTTGCGGCCCTGGCGACTGTTCGGGGTCGATGGAACGGCGGACGAAGACCCAAGCTCTCCCACGGGCTTGGTGTCCCAAAGGAACTTCGGTCTCCCGTCCGCCACCGCACCGCTAGCAATAGCAGATGCGGCAACGTTCAAGTTACAAGGGTAAGGGTGAGGGGCAGCGTTGAGGTTGGAGAATTCAGCTTACCGCTTCTTCTCCGCCCGCCCGGCCCAAAGATCCGGCCGCCTGTCAGCCGTCAGCTTCTCCGCTTCGGCGCGTCGCCATTTTGCGATCTTGCCGTGATTGCCCGAGGTCAGCACCTCGGGGATCACCAGGCCCTCGAATTCCTGCGGCCTTGTGTAGTGCGGATGCTCCAATAGCCCGCCCTCGAAGCTTTCCTCGTCGCCCGACACCTCGTTGCCCATCACCCCGGGCAAAAGCCTGACGACCGCGTCGAGCAGCACCAGGGCCGCCGGCTCGCCACCTGACAAAATGACGTCGCCCACCGAAATCTCTTCCAGCTCACGAGCGTCGAT
This sequence comes from Aminobacter sp. P4_D5, assembly GCF_056401815.1. Lineage (NCBI taxonomy): Bacteria > Pseudomonadati > Pseudomonadota > Alphaproteobacteria > Hyphomicrobiales > Phyllobacteriaceae > Aminobacter > Aminobacter sp. P4_D5. The sequence continues at coordinate 569 of NZ_JBFUIP010000228.1, forward strand.
GACGCGCTGGTCGACGCCTTCAAAACGTCCGCACAGGATCACTGCACCCGGGCCGGCGGCCAACTCGCGCACCCGTTCCTGGGTCAGCGGCTTGCCGCGCGGGCTCATCAGGATGCGCGGGCGCCCATCGCCCTCGGGCGAAGCATGGTCGATCGCCTTGGCTAGAATGTCGGCGCGCATCACCATGCCTGCGCCGCCACCTGCCGGCGTGTCGTCGACAGTGCGGTGCTTGTCGGTAGCGAAGTCGCGGATCTGCACCGCTTCGAGCGCCCAGTCGCCACGCTCCATCGCCCGCCCCGCCAGCGACACTCCCAGCGCCCCGGGAAACATCTCAGGATAAAGCGTGAGCACGGTTGCACGAAAGCCCGGCAAGCCTCTCTCTTCAGAATTCGCCACGATCAGCCACGCGCCTTTCGTTTTTCTTCACGCTCGATCTCGTGCTTGGCGGCCACAGCCAAGAAGCCAGAGCGCGTGTAACCCGACTTTTGTGCAAACACGTCGATCTGCTTGAGCACATCCTCGGAAAAGGTGACGTTGACCCTGATGGAGCGTTGGTCCAGCGGCGGCGCCTTGACCAGGATGGCGACACCGTCGCGGTTCTCCGCAACACTCATTACGTCTTCCAGCGACGTCGGCTCTGGGATAGGCTCGCCGTCTTCCATCATGCCTTCGATATGCAGCGCCAAGGCCTCTTCGGCACCGGCACGCGCGTCGTCGAGCGTCGGACCGGCCGACACGCAGCCCGGAAAATCGGGGAACGAAACGCCGTAGTCGCTGTCGGCATCCTTGTGGATGAGAGCAATGTAATTGGCCATGCTATTTCAGCCTGATCCCGGATTGTTTCTCGATGCTGCGCAAGGTCCCCAAAGGGATGTCGCTCCTGGGGTCCGGCACGGTAACCCTGCCTTTCTTTGCAGGATGCTTGAACTGGACGTGGCTGCCCTTGCGCGCCACCTCAACCCAACCGTCCGCCACCAGCAGTCTGATCACCTCACGGCTGCGCATGATGTGTATCTATACACATAGAAGACGCAATTCAAGACAAGCGAAGCCTGGCCTGCCTAGCGATTACCTCCGGCGTCCTTTGGTCCACGCGGACGGCCCTTGTCTTCGAACTCGCCGTCGGAAGGCGCGTTCGCGTCGTCTTCATCCTCAACCAGCCCGGCAGCGACAATGTCGATACCAACAAAGCCGCCTGATATGTCGACCACCGGCACCGCAGCTTTAGTGAACGGGATCAGCACGCCCCTGCGGCCCTGATACTGGATCTCCAGAATGTCGCCGCCGCCGAAATTCTGCACGGCAAACACCTTGCCGACCGGCTCGCCATTTTCGTCGCGAACCGCAAGCCCAACCAGATCGGTGTGGTAGAACTCGCCCTCGTCGCCATCGTCGGGAAGTGCCGAACGGTCGACGAAAAGCTCGGTGTTGGTCAGCGCTTCAGCCGCATTGCGGTCGTTGACGCCCTTGAAGCGCACCACCACCACCTCATTGGCCGGACGGATGGCGGCGATCTCGAAGGCGCGGCCGTCCTTGGCATAAAGCGGCCCATAGTCGGCCAAGGCCAGCGGGTCGCCGGTAAACGCCTTGACGCGCAGTTCGCCCTTGATGCCGTGGGCCGCGCCGATCACGGCCATCTGGATAGGATTTTGGGGTTTGGCCATCGCCTGCTTCACTGCTTGCTAACTTCACTCGTTCAACACTGCCATATTCCAATCGGACACCCGCTGCCAATGCAGGAATTCCTCATCGCCGCAAAACCCGACCTCCAGTCGGCCCGCGAGGGCTGGCTGAAGTCGCTTGCCGGCGAGCGGCGGCTGTCGGCGGCGACGGTCGATGCCTATGAACGCGACACGCGCCAGTTCCTGCAATTCCTCACCGGCCATAACGGCGGTGCGCCCGGCATATCCGACATCCGCGACCTGCGCCCAGCCGATCTGCGCGGCTTCCTCGCCTCCCGCCGCGCCAATGGAGCCGGCGCCCGCACGCTCGGACGCGGGCTGGCCGGGGTGCGTTCGCTGCTGCGCTTTCTCGAACGCCAGGGCCTGGTCAACGCCGCAGGCTCCGCTGCCTTGCGTGCACCCAAGCAGCCGAAGTCGCTGCCCAAGCCGCTGACGGCTGTTGACGCCAAGCGCGTCGTTTCGGCCGGCGAACAGCTTGYCGAAGAGCCATGGATCGCCGCGCGCAACGCCGCGGTCCTGACCCTGCTCTATGGAGCTGGCCTGCGCATTTCCGAGGCGCTCAATCTCACCGCCACCGAACTGGCCTCGCCCGACGACACGGTGCTGCGCATATCAGGCAAGGGCGGCAAGACACGTCTGGTGCCGGTGCTGCCGGTGGCGCTCGCAGCGGTTGCCGAATACCGAAAACTTTGCCCCTATCATCTCGATGCCAATGGCGCCCTGTTTCGCGGCGCGCGCGGCGGCAAGCTCGACCCGGCGATCATCCAGCGTGATATGCGCAAGATGCGCTCGGCCTTGAACCTGCCGGACACGGCAACGCCGCACGCACTGCGCCATTCCTTCGCCACSCAYCTTCTTGGCCGYGGCGGCGACCTGCGCACCATCCAGGAGTTGCTCGGCCACGCCTCCTTGTCGACCACCCAGATCTACACCGGCGTCGACACCTCCCGGCTACTAGAGATCTACGAAGCCGCCCACCCGCGCGCCTGACACTGAAGCCCAACAATTGTCGCAGCCGAATTAACCGTTTTGCCGCTTTTGGCGGCTACACAAATGACCATGAGACGCACGACCGACTTCACCGACCGCGCCGCGACTTTCTCGCTGAAGCTGCTTGCAGCGCTCAATGTGCTGTTCTTCATCTTGTTCTTTGCCGTGGCGTTCCTGCTCGCCGGCAAGGCGCATGCCGAAGCCCCCGCCTGCACCGGCTCGGATATGCTGACGGAGCTTGCCAAGAACGATCCGACGCTTCTGGCAAAGATCGAGGCCGAGGCGAAGGACACGCTCAACGGCCAGGGCCTGTTGTGGAAACTGGAAAAGCCGGGCCAGAAGCCGTCCTGGCTCTATGGCACCATGCATGTCACCGACCCGCGCGTCACCAAGCTAGAGCCCGCCGCTCAAACGGCCTTCGACGGCGCCCACACGCTGGTCATCGAGACCACCGACGTGCTCGACCAGAACGCCATGCTCGCCAGCCTGATGAAGCAGCCCGAGCTGATGATGTTCACCGATGCCACGACGCTGCCCTCGCTGCTGTCGCCGGAAGACGCCAAGATCGTCAATTCCGCACTTGAATCGCGCGGCATTCCACCTGCAAGCGTCACCAAGATGAAGCCGTGGATGCTGTCGGCGATGGTCGCCCTGCCGGCCTGCGAGCTCGCCCGCAAGGCAGGCGGCGCGCCGGTGCTCGACATTCTTCTCGCCCAGCAGGCCAAGGCCGCGGGCAAGGACGTCAAGGGCCTTGAGACCGCCGCCGACCAGCTTTCGGCGATGGCCTCGCTGCCGATGGAGTTCCATATCAAGGGTCTCGTCGAGACCCTCAAGCTCGGCAGCCGCATGGACGACGTCATTGAAACGATGGTCGTGCTCTATGAGCGCGGCGACACCGGCATGTTCTGGCCGCTGTTCCGCGACGCCTTGCCCAGCGGCAGCTCTGACGATTCCGGCTACGCTGCCTTCGAAGAAGCGATGGTGACGACGCGCAACAAGACCATGGTCGAGCGCGCCGACCCGCTGATCAGTCAAGGCGACGCCTTCATGGCTGTCGGCGCGCTGCATCTGCCCGGCCCCGACGGGCTGGTCGAGCTGTTCCGCAAGGCCGGCTACACGGTCACATCAGCCGACCGCTGACGTCCCGTCGTCAGGCCGGTCTGTCGGGCGAACACCCGCGCTCAATGGCGGTCGCCGCCACCTCAGTCGAGCGCCGTTCCGCTGCCTTGGTGGCGTGGCCGAAAACGCTGCCGCTGGAACGTTCATTTCGAAAACTTCACGTCATTGTGAAACCGAAATGCATTTCACGCGTTGATTGCGATGTTCACGCAATGATTGCGGAGCGCAAGCTGAGGGAGATCTCAATGGTGAACAATCCAGATCCAGTACGTCCACCGGCCAGCCAGTCGGGCATGGGGAGCACGTGGCTCATAGCAATCATCGTCGTGCTGCTCGCCGCTGTGGCCTATTATATCTTCGGCCCCAAGCGCGCGGTAGCTCCGGTCATCGAGCCACCGGCCGCCACGGCACCTGCACCATCAACCACCGCTCCAGCCGCGCCAGCGCCAGCACCTTCCGGCACGATGGCCCCTGCCCCCGCAGCGCCTTCTGGCGGCACCACCACGGCACCTGCACCTTCAGGTGGCACCACCACGGCACCTGCCCCGGCAGCCCCCGCAAACTGAGGTCCATGCCCTCAAACGCAAACGGCCCGCTCATCGAGCGGGCCGTTTCGTTTTTGGCGATGTTCGCCGGTCCTACATGTGGATCGGCTTGAAGAAAGTGGCGAGCGCTGCCTCCTTCACCGCTTCAGACATCGTCGGATGCGCGTGGCAGGTGCGGCCGAGATCTTCCGACGAACCGCCGAACTCCATCAGCACCGCTGCCTCGTGGATCATCTCGCCGGCGCCGAAGCCGACGATGTGCACGCCCAGCACCTTGTCGCTATCCTTGTCGGCCAGCACCTTCACAAAGCCGTCAGTGTGCAGCATGGCGCGTGCACGCCCGTTGGCGGTGAACGGGAATTTGCCAGCCTTGTAGGCGATGCCGGCCTTCTTGAGCTCTTCTTCGGTCTTGCCGACAGAGGCGACTTCCGGGCTGGTGTAGACCACGCCGGGGATGACGTCGTAATTCACGTGACCGGCCTGGCCAGCGATGATCTCGGCTACCGCAACGCCCTCGTCCTCGGCCTTGTGCGCCAGCATCGGGCCAGCGACCACGTCACCGATGGCATAGATGCCCGCAACGTTGGTGCGCAGATGGCCGTCGGTCTTGACCCGGCCGCGCTCATCCATCTCAACGCCGGCTTCCTTCAGGCCGAGGCCGTCGGTGTAGGGCCGGCGGCCGGTGGCAACCAGAACGACATCCGCCTCAATGCTCTCCGCAGCACCGCCCTTGACCGGTTCGAAGGTCACGACAGCGCCCTTCTTGGCCTTGGCAACGCCGGTCACCTTGGAGCCGAGCTTGAACTCGAACCCTTGCTTGGCCAGCATGCGCTGGAACTGCTTGGCAACGTCGCCGTCCATGCCGCCCAGGATGGTGTCGAGATACTCGACCACCGTCACTTTGGCGCCGAGGCGCGCCCACACCGAGCCGAGCTCGAGGCCGATGACACCGCCGCCGACCACCACCAGATGGCCCGGCACCTTTTCCAGCGACAGCGCACCCGTCGAGGAGATGATCACCTTCTCGTCGAAGGCGACGTCGACGCCTGGAATACCGGCAACATCGGAGCCGGTGGCAATCACGATGTTCTTGGTCTCGATCTCTTCGACCTTGCCGTCCTCGCCAACGACCGCAACCTTGCCGGCGGCGACCACCTTGCCGGTGCCCCTGAAGCTGTCGATCTTGTTCTTCTTGAACAGGAACGACACGCCGGTCACGTTGGAGGCAACCGTCGTATCCTTGTGCGCCATCATCTTCTTGAGGTTCATCTTCGGCGTGCCGACCTCGACGCCGAGCGCGTCGAACGAATGCTGCGCCTCGGCCAGCATCTCGGAGGCATGCAAAAGCGCCTTGGAGGGAATGCAGCCGATGTTCAGACAGGTGCCGCCGAAGGTCGCGTTCTTCTCGACCACGGCGACCTTCAATCCGAGCTGTGCCGCCTTGATGGCGCACACATAGCCGCCTGGGCCCGATCCGATAACGACGACGTCATATGCCATGAATCCTGTCCTTCTTGCCTGGGCGGTCAGCGGCCGCCACTCACGTTCAAAATTGAGCCCGTCGTATATGATGCCTCATCCGACAAAAGCCAGATGACGGCATGTGCGACTTCTTCGGCCTTGCCTTCGCGCTTCATCGGCACGAAGCCGCGAATGGCGGCGATTCGGTCCGGCTGGCCGCCGGAAGCGTGGATTTCGGTGTCGATGATGCCGGGGCGCACCGCGTTGACGCGCACGCCCTCGGTCGCAACTTCCCGGGCAAGCCCGATGGTGAAGCTGTCGATCGCACCCTTGGAAGCGGCATAGTCGACATATTCGCCGGGCGAACCGATCAACGCCGCAGCCGAGGAGATGTTGACGATAGCGCCACCCGCACCACCATGC
>NZ_JBFUIP010000229.1:0-6730 GCF_056401815.1 Aminobacter sp. P4_D5
GTCGCGTGCCGACCGACAGCCCACTACTGTGGTGAGTCAGCTTTTGGACGATCTCCGAGATGATCGAAATGACCGAGATGAGGTCGAGAGCAGACGCCATCTCCTCTCGACGCAACGGCGTCAAACGGGCATTCTTGAGGATGTTCATTCGGACCCTCCGGTGAGTGCTGAAGCTTGGTAACTCCAGTCTCCTCGGTCCGGTCCGAATGGACAACCAATTGAATACTCACAACTAGGCGCCGGCATCGTAGTCAGGCTGCAACAGGGCAGGCTAGGACCGTCAGCCGCGCCGCGCCGCCTCGATCGCGGCGACGTCGATCTTCCTCATCTCCATCATCGCGGCGAATGCGCGYTTTGCTTCGCCACCGCCTGCAGCCAGCGCCTCGGTCAGCACGCGCGGCGTGATCTGCCAGGAGATGCCCCATTTGTCCTTGCACCAGCCGCAGTCACTTTCCTGGCCGCCATTGCCGACGATGGCGTTCCAGTAGCGGTCGGTCTCTTGCTGGTCGTCGGTGGCGATCTGGAACGAGAAGGCTTCGTTATGTTTGAACATCGGCCCGCCATTGAGACCGAGACAGGGGATGCCCGCGACCGTGAAGTCCACCGTCAGCACGTCGCCGGCCTTGCCGGACGGGTAGTCGCCGGGAGCGCGGTGAACGGCACTGACCGAACTGTTCGGAAAGGTCTCGGCGTAGAAGCGGGCTGCGGACTCGGCGTCCTTGTCGTACCAGAGGCAGATCGTGTTCTTGGCCGTCATTGCTTGTCCTCCCGTTTTTGATGCCCGTTCCCGCCGGTTTCGCAATGGCTGAAAGGCTATAGCAGCATCGGTGCCGGGTCGAGGACCTGCGCCATCAGTCCTGACATCACCACCCATTGACGAACTCATACCCGATTGGCTATGAGTTATTCATAGTCAATCGGGTATGAGTTATGTCTCAGCTTCACGACGCCGTGTTCCGCGCGCTTTCCGATCCCACGCGCCGCGGGCTGTTCGAGCGTCTTTGCCGCGAGGGGGATACATCAGTCGTGGGACTGCTGTCTGATGCCGGCGTCTCGCAGCCGGTGGTTTCCAAACATCTCAAAATACTGAAGGCTGCGGGGCTGGTGCGCGACCGGCACGAAGGCCGCTACACCTATTACAGCGCCGAGCGCGATGCACTCAGGTCGCTGATCGACTGGACGACCGAGATGACCGGCTTCTGGCACGACCGCTTCGACGATCTCGACAATCTGCTCAAGAGGATGGACCAATGACCGAAACGATGGAAACGACACGCTCAGTCGTGGTCGAGCGTGAATTCCCCCACCCGCCGGAAAAGCTCTGGCGCGCGCTCACCCAATCCCATCTCATCGCCGAATGGCTGATGAACAACGATTTCATCCCCGAAGCAGGCCGCCGCTTCACGCTTTCCGCCGACTGGGGTCAGGTCGATTGCGAAGTCGAGATTGTCGAGCCGAACCGCTCGCTCGCCTATCGCTGGGACACCAAGGACCTCAGGAGCGTCGTCACCTGGACGCTCGCCCCCACCGCTTCAGGCACCAGACTGCGCATGGAGCAGCGCGGTTTCACCACCGCCCAAAAATCCTATTTCCAGGGCGCGACAGTCGGCTGGCCGCGCTTCATCGCCGCGCTGGGTGACGTCGTGGCAAAACTGGACTGACCGTCGCCTCGCCGGGGCACCGTCAATCGAATTCCGGGAATATTGCAATGAACTCAGTGATCCGCACCGTCCATCGCTGGACCGCGCTCGTCTTCAGCCTGATCGTCGCATCGATCTTTGCCGGCATGGCCCTCACCACCTTGCCCGAGTGGTTCTACTACCTGCCCCTGCCGCCGCTCGCCATACTGATCCCGACCGGCATCTACATGTTCTTCCTGCCCTATTTCGGCGGCGGGCAGGACGCTTTGCCGGCTGCAAAGGGCCACGCCTGATGGCCAAGGATGCGGCACCCAAGCTGCTGTCAGGCGGCAACCCGCAGATCGCGAAGGGCTACGGCGACGCCGTCGTCCAGTCCTATATCGACGCCATGCCAGGCTGGAAACAGGACGTTGGCCGCCGCCTCGACGCGCTGATCTCCGAAGCGGTTCCAGGCGTCACCAAGGCCGTGAAGTGGAACTCGCCTTTTTACGGCATGCAGGAAGGCATCTGGTTCCTCGGATTCCACTGCCTGACCAAATACGTCAAGGTCGCGTTCTTCAAGGGAGCGTCGCTTTCGCCACTGCCATCCGGTACCTCCGAGCAGGCCGACGTGCGCTATCTCGACATCTATGAAGGCCGCCCGTTCGACGAGCGACAGTTCTCCGACTGGGTCAGGCAGGCAAGCGCCTTGCCAGGCGAAAAGATGTGAGGCGCTCCGATCTGACAGATGCCATTCCTCAATGGGCCAATTGAAAGGCTGCCTTTTCACGAACGAGGTCGGCCGAAACCATCATCTGCGACAGCTGCGCTACCGTTGTAGCGGGCTTCCAATCCAGTATCCGCCCCGCCTTGGCCGGGCTGCCAAGCAGGAGATCGACCTCCGAAGGCCGGCGGAATGTCGGATCGATATGGACAAGCTGGCGCTTGGTCTCGGAACATTGGCCCACTTCGTTGTCCCCGGCCCCAACCCAATCAAGATCGATCCCTGCCGCCGCGAAGGATTGGGTGGCAAAATCCCGGACGGTGGTGGCGACACCCGTTGCGAGAACGAAGGTATTGGGCTCCTCCGCCTGGAGCATGCGCCACATGCCGTCGACGAACTCGCCCGCAAATCCCCAGTCGCGCTTGGCGTCGAGATTGCCCAGTGTCATGCGGGACTGCAGGCCAAGCCGGATACGGGCCGCGCCGACACTGATCTTGCGTGTCACGAATTCCTGGCCACGCAACGGCGACTCGTGATTGAACAGGATGCCGGAGCTTGCAAAGATCCCATAGGACTCCCGATGCCGAAATCTTCCTCCGCCATGAAAATGAAGGCCTTCGCTTCCTGCATATGCTTGAGGAGGATGTTGTCGGGCTGATAGCCGAGGACGGAGACATTGAGGCCGGCCTTTTTCAAGGCATCCTTGTATTGCGGTCCGTCGCCGATCACGACCAGCTTCTTGTCCGGCGCCGGAAGGCCTCGATGATCAGCGGTATCTTCTTGTAAGGCACCATGCGTGAAGAGGTGAAATAATAGTCGCCCTTCGTTTGGCCGATCTGGAAATACTTCGTATCCACGCCGGGATAAATGACGTCCGAGTTCCTCCGGTAAGCCTTCCAGATTCGACGTCCGATATAGTGCGAACAGGCGATGAAATGGTCGACGCCATTTGCAGTCCGGGTATCCCAGATCCGGGCCCTGTGCAGCACCGCCCTGGCTACGACACCCCGAGGCTTGCCATCGAAACCTTGTTCCCTGAGGTATTGATGCTGCAGATCCCAAGCATATCGCATCGGCGTGTAGCAGGCTTCGCCGCGCGCTACTACTTTCGAAGCTGTTGTTGAAATGAGCCGATACGGCGGACGACGGCAGCCTTGGCAAATCCAGGGCCTGTTGACAGCATGCGGCGGCGGCTCGAATGCTACGCCGGCTGCACCTCGATCGTCACATGCGACAGGTCGTGGATATGGGCGAGCCTCGACTTGTAGGTCTCAGGCGTCGCCGGCGCGCTCGACTTGAGCGATACGATCGCTGCGTGATGACCGGGCCCGACCTGCCAGACATGCAGGTCGGTGATCACGTCCTTGTCCGATTGCACCGCCTCGCGGATTTCCGCCGGCAGGTCCTCGCCCAGCGGTGTGTAGTCGACCAGCACGCGGCCGGCGTCGCGGATCAACGTCCACGACCAGCGCGCGATGACAAGCGCGCCCACGATGCCGATCGCCGGGTCGAGCCACAGCCAGCCATAGATCGCCCCCGCGATCAACGCGCCGATCGCCAGCACCGAGGTCAGCGCATCGGCCAGCACATGCACATAGGCGGCGCGCAGATTGTTGTCGTGCCCGCCATGGGAGTGACCATGGTCATGCTGATGGCCGTGGTCGCTGTCATGCAGCAGCCAGGCGCTGGCAAGGTTCACCGCAAGCCCAGCCACTGCAATCATGATCGCTTCACGGAAATTGATATGCACCGGGGCAAACAGCCGGCCAACGCTCTCCCAGCCGATCAGGATCGCCACGATCGCCAGGATCACCGCGCTGGCGAAAGCCGCGAGGTCGCCGATCTTGCCGGTGCCGAAGGTGAAACGCGGATTATGCGCCTGCCTGCGCGCGAACACATATGCAAGGGCTGCGATCAGCATCGCCGCCGCGTGCGTCGACATGTGCCAGCCATCGGCCACTAGCGCCATCGAGCCGTAGATCGTGCCGGCGACGATCTCCACCACCATCATCGTCGTCGCCAGCGCGATGACGAACATCGTGCGTCGCGCGTTGCGGTCGTGACGGTCGCCCAAAAAGACGTGTTCATGCGCCGCCGCGAAAGGCGCATGCGGATGAACATGATGGTGGTCATGCCCGTGCGGGTGCGGATGGGCGTGGGTCATTTCAAATAGGTCCTGATGACATCGATCAGCTCTTCGCCGCCGCGCTGGCGTTCCCTTGGGTCGGCCGGCTCGAGCACGTGGTCGCGGATATGATCTTCCATCAGTTCCGCCGTCAGCCCGCCGACGGCGCCGCGCACGGACGCGACCAGTTGCAGCACGTCAGCACAGCCAAGCTCAGCCTCAAGCGCCCGTTCGACCGCCTCAACCTGGCCCTTGATGCGGCGAACCCGCGCCAGCAGCTTGGCTTTTTCCTTGATCACATGCGACATCGCCGCCTCCTATAATATAGGGGGGTATCCTATTTTATCTTGAAGCTGGCGGCAATGCACAATCGAGGCGAACACCTGTGACCATCCGTTGACCCCACCGCCCCTTCCCGCCACTGTCGCGACTGGATTCGGCAAAATGGCAGGAGCGCTCCATGAAGCTCGACGGCAAGACGGCGATCATCACGGGTGGCGCCAGGGGCATCGGCTATGCCATTGCCGAGCGCTTCCTCAACGAAGGCGCGCGCGTGGTCATCGCCGACATCGATCAGGAGCAAGGTGTCGCCGCCGAACGCGACCTCGCAAAGCTCGGCCAGATGCGTTTCGTCCGCGCCGACGTCGGCAAGCGCCTCGACGTCCACAATCTGGTCGCCTCGACCATCGATGCTTTCGGCGACGTCGACATCCTGGTCAACAACRCCGGCATCACCCATCAGGCGGACTTCCTCGATGTCACCGAAGACGACTTCGATCATGTGTTGCGCGTCAACCTCAAGGGCGCCTTCCTCGCAGGGCAGGCGGCGGCGCGTTTCATGGTCGACAAGGTCAAGTCGGGTGGCGCGCCCGGTGCCATCATCAATATGTCCTCGATCAACGCGGTTGTCGCCATCGCCGACCAGGTGCCCTATGCCGTGTCCAAGGGCGGCATAACCCAGCTGACAACGGTCATGGCGCTGGGGCTCGCGCCATACGGCATCCGCGTCAACGCCATTGGTCCCGGCTCGATCTCCACCGACATGCTGGCCCGCGCCAAGGCCGATCCGGCGGCGAAGGCCCGCATTCTGTCGCGCACCCCGCTCGGGCGCATCGGCGAGCCCGAGGAGATCGCCGCCATCGCCGCTTTCCTCGCCTCCGACGACGCCAGCTACATCACCGGCCAGACCATTTTCGCCGATGGCGGCCGGCTCGCGCTTAACTACACGGTTCCTTTCAAAGGCTGACCAAGCAGCCGGCTGGGTGTCTTGAGATTCAGGTCAGCCGAGCCGAAAATGGCAGATTCCGAGAACCGGCGCGGAGCGTACATTCAGGTACATGAGCACCGGAAGCGCAGGTATCTGCCAATTGCAGGCCGGCCTCACCTGAATCCCAAGACACCCCAGCCCTCCTGACAGACTGCTGTCAGGAGGGCTGTGCGATACTCCTCCCATTCAAGATAAGGAGGAGCCGTCATGAACACGTTCACGCCTGACATTTTTCGCGCCATCAGGCACTATGCCGGCAAGGTCAGGACCATGCACAATGAGATCCGCACCCAACGCTTCATGAACGCGCTGCCCAACGATATCCGCAAGGACATCGGCTGGCCCGACCGCTTCATGTCGCGCGGCAGCGACCGCAACTGACGCCCAAAAGCCTGACAGAAGGACACACCAATGACCGCCTCCAAAACCATCGGCGTCTTGTTCATCGAAGGCTATGCCGATTGGGAATACGGCCTGCTTGCCGCATCGGCGGTCGAATGGTTCGGCGCGCGTGCTGTCGCGATTTCGCCCCATGCCTCACCGCTGACCTCGATCGCCGGCTTCAGCCTCAGCGCCAAGCGCAGCGCCAATCCGGCGGAAAACCAGGATCTCGACGCTGTCGCGGTCATCGGTTCGGATGGCTGGGCCGACAAAGGCGCCCCCGACGTCTCGCCACTGCTCAAGGCGGTCGCCGCGCGTGGCGGTGTGGTCGGCGGCATCTGCGCCGGCACGCTGGCGCTCGCCCGCTCCGGCCTGTTCGAAGCCGTCAGGCACACCAGCAACGGCCGCGACTGGATCCTTCGCCACGAGCCGGTCTATGCCGGTGTTGCGAGTTACCAGGATGTGCCGCACGCCGTTGCCGACAAGAAGATCGTCTCCGCACCAGGCTCGGCGCCGGGCACCTTCGCGACGGCCTTCCTACAAACGCTATATCCAGAGCAGGGCGACCAGATCGGCGAGATGCGCGCCATGTTCGCGCGCGAGCATGCCATGGT
>NZ_JBFUIP010000230.1:0-6668 GCF_056401815.1 Aminobacter sp. P4_D5
CCCCTGTCGGATGTGCTGACTGATCTGCTGAACGGCGGCAAGGCTGATGTTGGGGCGCTTGCGCCTGACCGCCGCGTGCCGTTCGGTCGCGAAGCGATGCAGCTTTCGTTTGCGCCGCTGGTCAAGGAAACGGCTGCGGCCGTGGTCAACGTCTACGCCTCCAAGCAGGTGAAGGTGCGCTCGCCATTTGACGGTGATCCGTTCTTCGAACAGTTTTTCGGCGGCGGTGCCCCGCGCAACCGTTCGTCGCTCGGCTCGGGCGTTCTTGTCGATCCAAGTGGTATCATCGTCACCAACAACCACGTCGTCCAAGATGCCGATGAGGTGAAGGTGGCGCTGTCGGATGGCCGTGAATTCACCAGCAAGGTTCTGCTCAAGGACGACACGCTCGATCTCGCGGTGCTGAAGATCGATTCCGATAAGCCGTTCCAGACGATCGCCATTGGTGATTCCGACGCGCTTCAGGTCGGCGACCTAGTACTCGCCATGGGCAATCCCTTCGGAGTCGGCCAGACAACGACCAGCGGCATCGTCTCGGCACTTGCCCGCACGCATATCGGGGTGTCCGATTCCGGCTTCTTCATCCAGACCGATGCGGCGATCAATCCTGGCAATTCCGGTGGTGCGCTGATCAACATGGGCGGCCAGCTCGTTGGCATCAATACGGCGATCTTCAGCCGCTCCGGCGGCTCGATCGGCATCGGCTTTGCCATTCCCTCCAACATGGTGCGCGCCTTCACCGAGGCCGCCAAGGGCGGTGCGGAATTCTTCGAACGGCCCTTCATCGGCGCTTCGTTTGAGCCGGTAACGCCCCAGATCGCCGAGTCGCTCGGCATGGATCATCCATCGGGCGCGCTGATTTCGTCGGTTGACGAAAACGGCCCCGCCGCACGCGCGGGGCTCAAGCCCGGCGACGTTGTGCTGCAGTTCAACGGTGCCGCGATCGAGCACATGGAAGCGCTCGACTATCGCCTGGCGACCCAGCCGATCGGTGGCAAGGCAACGCTGTCGGTGCTGAGCAAGGGCGAGGAGAAATCCATCGAAGTGGCCCTTGAACGCGCGCCGGAAGGCGCAAGCTCGAACGAGGTCTTGTTGCGCGGCCGCAGCCCGTTTGCGGGTGCAAAGGTTGCCGAGCTGTCACCGCGACTGGCGCAGCGGCTGCGTGTCGCAACCGACACCAAGGGTGTCGCCATCGTCGGCATCGACGGCGGCTCGCCGGCTGCTGGTTTTGGCTTCCAGCCGGGCGACATCGTGCGCGAGGTCAATGGTGAGGTCATCGATACTGCCGAGAAGCTGAAGCAGCTTGCCGAGGTGGACACGCGCTGGTGGCGGTTTACCGTCGAGCGTGATGGCCGCATCATGCGCCAGATGCTGCGTTATTGAGTGCACCGGGGCTGTGGCGGGAAAGATGGCAGATAGCCGAACCGTCGGGAGGGTGACCTTTTGAGTTCCCTTTTCGACGAGTCTGTCCCGCGTCCGCTTGCCGAGACGTTACGCCCGCAACGCATCAGCGAGGTCATCGGACAGGACCATCTTCTCGGGCCCGACGGCCCGATCGGGCGCATGATCAAATCGCGAAAGGTGTCGTCGTTCATTCTTTGGGGACCGCCTGGCGTCGGCAAGACAACGATTGCCAGGCTGGTCGCCAAGGAAGTCGGCCTCGATTTCGTGCAGCTTTCGGCCGTGCTTTCCGGCGTTGCTGATCTGCGCAAGGTCGTCGATGCCGCCAAGCAGCTCCGCGGCGGGGCAGGGCGGCAGACAGTGGTCTTCGTCGACGAGCTGCACCGCTTCAACAGGACCACCCAGGACGCGCTTCTGCCGCATGTCGAGGATGGGACCATCGTCCTGATCGGCGCAACGACGGAAAACCCAAGCTTCAGCCTGGTGGCGGCCTTGTTGTCACGCGCCAAGGTCTACACGCTCAAACGCTTCGAAAAAGAAGACCTCGCTATCCTTGCCGAGCGCGCCGAAGCGCATTCCGGCAAAAAGCTGCCGCTCGACGCTGCAGCGCGCGACACGCTGCTTACCATGGCCGACGGTGACGGGCGCTATCTGATCGGGCTCTGCGAGGAGTTGCTCGCGCTACCCGCTGGCACAATGCTGGACGTCGCAGGTTTGGCCGAAACTGTCCAGAAGCGGGCGCCAGTCTACGACAAGGGGCAGGAAGAGCACTACAACATGCTCAGCTGCTTCCACAAAAGCCTTCGCGGCAGCGATGTTCAGGCGGCACTTTATTGGGCCGCGCGCATGGTGATCGGCGGCGAAGCTCCTGGCACGATTTTCCGCCGTCTTGCCTGTGCTGCCTCGGAAGATGTCGGCATGGCCGACCCGCAGGCCATGCCGCAGGTCGTGGCCGCCTGGACCGCGTTCGAGCGGGTAGGGTGGCCGGAGGGACGCCTGTTCATGGCTCAGGCGATCACCTATGTGGCAACAGCGCCCAAGTCGAACGCTTCTTATATGGGGTTCAACCAGGCGATTGCACTTGCTCAGCAGACGGGTTCGCTCGCGCCACCCAAACACATCCTCAATGCGCCGACCAAGCTGATGAAGGAACTCGGCTACCACGAGGGCTACAAATACGATCACGATTATCCCGACGCATTTTCGGGACAGGAGTTCCTTCCCGAAGAACTGGCCGGTCCCAATCGTCCGGAGTTCTACGCTCCAAACGAGCGCGGCTTTGAACGGGATATCAAGAAGCGGCTGGAATTTTGGGCGCGCAACAAGGCCACCCGCCGCCAATCCGACGAATAACCCCCGACGGTGTTGACCGTTGAACACCCGGCCAGACGCGGCTCGATCACGCGACCAAACTCAGGCGTGAGCGCGAGGAATAGCCGGGCAGGGTAGGCGTTTCATGTCACGCCTTTGATCAATGCGAAATATCGATTGCAAAAAAACGCAATCGTTTATATTTAAGTGTTATGGCGATGCCGCTGCCGTGACGCCTGTATGGACCTGCGTGGTAGCGAACCAAGGCTAAGATTGTGAACCCCGAATCCGATATGGCGATGTCCGACCTGCTCAACCGGGCAGGGGAAGCTGCAGAGCTCTTGAAGAAGCTCGCCAACCCCAACCGGCTGATGATTGTCTGTGCGCTTGTCGATGGCGAGCGTTCGGTGCGCGATCTCGAAGACGGCCTTGGCATACGTCAGCCCGGATTGTCGCAGCAGCTTGCCGAGTTGCGCGATGCCGGGCTCATTGCCGGCCGCAAGGAATCGAAATCCGTCTTTTATCGTCTCGCCGACGAGCGTGTGAGCGCGATCGTGTCGCTGCTCTACCGCATGTTTTGCGAGCCGGGCGCCAAAGCCATTTCAAAGAAAGGCAGCGAGAATGACTGAATTTACACCCGTCGCGTCCACCATAGGCGGCATCATGATCGGCCTCTCGGCTGTGCTGCTGATGGCCTGGGAAGGGCGCATTGCCGGCATCAGCGGYATCGCAAGCCGCCTGCTGCCGCCTTATGATGACCGTGCCTTCCTCTCGCGCCTGGGCTTCGTTCTCGGCCTGGTTGCTGCACCGCTGGTCTATCTGTGGGCCACCGGCAACGAGCTGCTTCAGACCGTTTCATCGAACCTGCCACTGATGGCGGCCGCCGGTCTGCTTGTCGGTTTCGGCTCGGTCTATGGCAATGGCTGCACCAGTGGGCATGGCGTCTGCGGCCTATCGCGGCTTTCCGTCCGCTCGCTCGTGGCGACGATTACCTTCATGACCACGGCCTTTTCCACTGTCTTTGTCGTGCGCCACATAGTGGGAGCCTGATCATGTCCTTTGTCGTCAATCTCGCGCTCGGTCTGCTGTTCGGCATCGGCCTTGTCATTTCGGGCATGTCCGACCCGGCCAAGGTGCTGAATTTTCTCGACCTGTTCGGCAGCTGGGATCCGTCGCTCGCTTTCGTCATGGGCGGTGCCGTTATCACCGCGTTCTTTGGCTACCGCCTTGTGCTCAAGCGTGAAAATCCTGTCGCATCTGCGTCGTTCCATCTGCCTGCCAGCAACGCTATCGACAGCCGTATCCTGATCGGCCCGGCCATTTTCGGCATCGGCTGGGGGCTTGGTGGCTTCTGCCCGGGGCCGGCACTGACGGCAACGACGCTGGGCGCTGCCGGCGCCTATGCCTTTTTGCCGATGATGTTTGTTGGCATGTGGCTGGCCAGGATCAGCCCGTTCAGGCGAACCGCCGCGACCGCCTGAACGCCGAGTCTCACTATATCCGCATGACGGCTAAAATGCCGGGTGGGGTGCTGTTCAGCCCTGCATGCGAAATGTGCTGAACTGGAAACGCTGCACGCTGGCCCAAGGCGTCTTGTGTTCGTGGCGGCGCGTGTCGATCAGCGCAAAGCCTTTGCCCAGCAGCTTGCCGATGCTGTCGGCGTCGTGCCTGACGATCGGCAGCCCACTGCATTTCTCAGGACCATCAGGCGCGAACGTACCGATGATCGCATGGCCGCCGGGCTTCAGCGCGCGTGTCAAAACCGTAGCGTAGGCTGCCTGATCGACTCGATCGGTGAGGAAGTGGAATGYGGCGCGATCGTGCCAGATGTCGTAGCTACGGCCTGGCTGCCAGGCCGTCACATCGCTGCAGATCCATGTGACGCGACTTGCGTCTGGTCCGAGACGCGTGCGGTCGGCATCGAGTGCGGCCTGCGAGATATCAAGCACGGTGACGTCGTCGAAGCCTTGGCCGATCAACACGTCGACGAGATGCGACGCGCCGGCGCCGATGTCAACGATGGCGGCGTCAGGCGTAGCACCTGCAACTGCCAGCAGCGTCAGTGACGGCTCCGGCGTCTGCTGAAACCAGCTGACCTGATCTTCCGTCTTGGCCCGATAGATGGTTTCCCAATGAGAGGCCCGGTCGTCGCTCACGGCACAGCTCCAGTCGTCCTGACGTGTCCAGCCATCTTGCACGGTTTGCACATCAAAGGGGACAAGGATTGGTGTCCGCCAACAGGTGTACAATTGTGGCGGCAAGGGTCTGCTATGGCGCACGACAATCAGCCCCGGTCTGACCGGCTGGTTCGGGTTGCAAGGGCAGAGCGGGGCGGGTGAGTGCGCTTCGGCTTTTGAGGTGTTTCAATGCGCTTGGCCTTGCGAGATGATCCGGTGAGATCTACCGCCAGCGGATTTACCGGACCATGACAGCGCGCCTCAATGACGTTGATCCGCAGGCTTGGCTCGCCGATGTCCTCAAGCGCATCGCCGAAATCCCGCAGACCCGTCTGCACAAGATGCTGCCATGGAAATGGAAACGCCAAGCCGAAGCTTCCGCGTCGGCTCAGGCTGCATGAGCCTGCTCGCACCATAACCCGCAGACACGACGCGCCCACCCGGTAATGCCGCGGCCTTCAGCGGATGCGTACACACAAGGCGAGATCACCGTCCATTGAGTTATCCCCGACAGCGCTGGTCTATTCTGCTGCGGCTTGCCGGGAAAGCGCCCTTTGCCGCCGCGCTATCACCGCGGGATCGTTCATCAAATCCGTCCACTTGCCCGGTTTGCGGCCCCGGGGTGTGTAGCCATTCTTCTCGCTGTTGGTCTTTACCTTCGGCTGCGGCAACTGCTCTCTCCTGCCGCTCCTTGATGTAGGCCAAGACATCGGAAAGCCGCTTGTTCTCGGTGATCGCTGCATGGGTCACACGCTGGTCCTTGTCGAACACCCGGAAGGGCAGGCAATGGCCTTTCCAGCGCACGTCGAGCCGACCATCGGCATAGGCGTAGGTCTCGACATAGTGCCCGACCAGCCCGCGCGTCACATCGGTCTCCTCGAGCAAGATCCGCTGGCGCTCGAACGAAAACGTCAGCTGAACGCCGACATAGCGCTGCTCACGCTTGCACAGGATCTCCCTGAGCCGATCCGGCATGATGTTCATCGGYCGGTGCAGGTCATCTGACCGGGCAGGGGTGCGTGCGAACCGTGCGTTGTAGCGCGTAACAAAACCGGGCAGGAACGCATTGCCCGCCTCCATATCCGAGATCCCTGCCAACCGCAGCTCCTTCACCAAGCGGTCCTGAAGCGTCCGRTTGGCGCGCTCGACACGACCTTTCGCCTGGCTCGAATTTGCGCAAAGAATCTCGATGTTCAGCTCTGAAAGCGCACGGCCGAACTGCGTCATGCCCTGGCCGCCCTTGGCATCCTTCTTGGTCACCCGGAACACCGAATGCTTGTCGGAATAGAAGGCAACGGGAGCACCGTGGTCCTTCAAATAGAGTTCCAGCCGCGAAATAGCTGAAGGCGCTTTCCGAGCGCACAAAGCGCAACTGCATCAGCTTGCCGGTCGCATCATCGATGAACACCAGCAATGAACATGGGTCACCGGGGTCCTCGAACCAGCGATGCTCGGAGCCGTCGATCTGCACCAGTTCGCCATAGGCCTCGCGCCGCAATCGTGGCTGATGAAACGTCCGCCGCTGTCGGCGTGAGAGCCAGATGCCGGTATCCGACATCCATTGGCGCAACGTCTCGCGCGATACCGTCACGCCATGATCTTCGGCCAGCTTCTCGGCTGCCAGCGTCGGGCCGAAGTCGGCATATCGTTCTCGCACGATCGCAACTGCATAATCGCGAACGCCATCGCTGATCTTGTTGTTCGATGGGCGGCCGATCGCCTTGTGTCGGATCGAGCCCGCGCCGCTCGTCTTCATCCGTTCCAGGAGCCGGCGCACCT
>NZ_JBFUIP010000231.1:0-6650 GCF_056401815.1 Aminobacter sp. P4_D5
TCGACGCATGGCGCGACGCCGGCAACCCCGGCTGGGGCTTTGACGACGTGCTGCCCGCATTCAAGGCGATCGAGGACAACGAAGCCGGCGGCAACGCACTGCGCGGCAGCGGCGGCCMGATCCACGTCACCGACAACAGGAAGAAAGTTCATCCGCTCACCAAGCGCTTCCTTGCGGCCGGACAGCAGGCGGGTCTTGCGCTGAATCAAGACTTCAACGGCCCCTCGCAAGAGGGTGTCGGTGTTTATCAAATCACCACCAGGGGTGGTCGCCGCATGTCGGCAGCGCGCGGCTTCCTGCATCCGGCCATGAAGCGCCCCAATGTGCGGGTCGAGACCGGTGCGCTGGCAACAAAAATCCTGTTCGAAGGCAAACGCGCCGTCGGCGTCGAATATCTGCAGAACGGCAAGACACTCACCGCCCGCGCCGGCAAAGAGGTCATCTTGTGCGGCGGCTCGGTCAACTCGCCTCAGCTGCTGCAGCTTTCCGGCGTCGGCCCGGCGGTGCTGCTAAGCGAGCTCGGCATCCCCGTCGTCCATGCCCAAGAACATGTCGGCCGCAATCTGCAGGACCACCAAGGCATCAACTACACCTGGAAGGCCAAGGTGCCGACGTTGAACCAGATCCTGCGCCCCTGGTGGGGCAAGCTTCTGGTCGGCATGCAATATCTCGCTTTGCGCACCGGCCCGCTGTCGATGAGCATGAACCAGGGCGGCGGCTTCTTCCGCTCCGACCCTGCCCGCGCCCGCCCCAACATGCAGCTCTATTTCCAGGTCTTTTCCACCGTCCTGCCCAAATCAGGCGAACGGCCGATCCTGTCGCCCGACCCCTTCCCTGGCTTTTCCATCGGCCTGTCCAACTGCCGGCCCTCGAGCAGAGGCGAGATCATGATCCGCTCGGCCGATCCGATTGTTCATCCCCGCATCACCGTCAACGCCTATTCGACCGAGACCGACGTCGCCGAGATGCTCGATGCGGTCAAATTCCTGCGCAAGCTGGCTTCTATGCCTGAGATAGCCGAGATAACAGCGGAAGAGGTTTTGCCAGGCCCCTCAATCACTTCCGACCCGGACTTGATTCAGGATTTCGCCAAGCGCTCGGGCACAGTTTACCACCCTGTCTCAACCTGCCGCATGGGGCCGGACCCGCGCACCTCCGTCGTCGACCCGCGCCTGCGCGTGCACGGGCTTTCCGGCCTGCGCGTCATCGACGCTTCGATATTCCCCGACAACATCACCGGCAACACCAACGCCGCGTCGATCATGACCGGCTGGAAGGGTGCGGAGATGGTGCTGGAGGATATGGGGTGAGCAGCCATGAGAACTCGCGCCGCCCCTCACCCTTACCCTCTCCCCGTAAAGGACGGGGAGAGGGAGGCGTCAGGCGGATGAGGGGCAGCGCCTAACGTCTACGATTTCACACGACCGGAGGAGCAACGATGAAAATCACCGACGTCAAAACCTTCGTGGTCAACAACCCGCCGCCCGGCATCGGCGGCAAGTACTTCATCTTCGTCAAGCTCACCACCGACGGCGGCGTGGTCGGTTATGGCGAGGCCTACAACGCCACCTTCTCGGCCCATGTCACGGCACGGATGATCGAGGACATGGCGGAGCGCTACCTGTTGGGACAGGACCCGCACGACATCGAAAACCTGTTTCGCCGCTGCTATTCCTCCGGCTTCACCCAGCGTCCCGACGTATCGGCCATGGGCTGCTTCTCGGCGCTGGAAATGGCCTGCTGGGACATCATCGGCAAGGAGGCTAACAAGCCGGTCTACAAGCTGCTCGGCGGCCAGGTGCATGAGACGCTGCGCTCCTACACCTATCTCTACCCGCATTCCGGCAGCGTCCACACCGAGGACGCAGCACCCAAGAACGTCTACAACGACCCTGACATGGCCGCCGAATGCGCAGCCCTTTACGTCAGCCAGGGCTTCAGCGCCGTGAAGCTGGACCCCGCTGGGCCATGGACCGCCTTCGACGGCCATCAGCCGCGACTGACCGACATCGACCTGTCGGTGCGCATGATGAAAGCCATCCGCGAGGCCGTCGGTACCCGCGCCGACATATTGTTCGGCACCCACGGCCAGTTCACCGCCTCAGGCGCTCTGCGCATGGCGCGCGCCATCGAGCCTTACGATCCGCTGTGGTTCGAGGAGCCGGTGCCGCCTGATATGCCCGAGGTGATGGCCGAGGTGGCGCGCGGCACCTCGATCCCGATTGCCACCGGCGAGCGGCTGACGACAAAATTCGAATTTGCGCGGGTCATCGAAAACCGCGCCGCCGCCATCCTGCAGCCCGATCTCGGCCGCTCCGGCGGCATCCTCGAAACCAAGAAGATCGCGGCCATGGCCGAGGCCTATCACATCCAGGTAGCACCGCACTGCTATTGCGGCCCGATCGTCGGCGCCGCCAACATCCAGCTCGCCGTCACGCTGCCGAACTTCCTCATCCTTGAATCGCTCAGGCAGTGGGAAGGCTTCCACGCCACGCTTTTGAAGAAAAAGATCGAATGGCAGGACGGCCACGTCATCCCCTCGAAGGAGCCCGGCCTCGGCGTCGAACTCGACGAGGCGGTGTGCGAGGCCAATCCCTATGACGGTCCCCATCTGCACCTGCAGATGGGGCAAACGCCGCTGATGCCATGACAGAACCCATCGCCTACGCCTTTATCGGCCTCGGCCATCTCGGCGGTCACCTCGCCGCAAGCCTGTTGCGCGAAGGCTTTCCGATCACCGTCTTCGATCGCGACCCGGCCGCCGTCGGCCGCCTTGTCGCGCTCGGCGCGACCGCAGCCATCAGCCCTGCCGACGCAGGAGCCCGCGCTGGCAACGCCATCACCTGCCTGCCCTCGCCCAGGGTCAGCGAAGCTGTGGTGGCCGGGGCGGACGGGCTGCTCGCCGGTTTGCCCAAGGGTGCCACCTGGATCGAAATGTCGACCAATGGCCGCGATGACATCCTGCGCCTTGCCGACCTTGCCGCTGAAAGCGGCGTCTACACGCTCGAATGCCCTGTAACCGGCGGCGTTCATCTCGCGGCTTCAGGCAACATCACAGCACTCGTCGGCGGCGACCCAGCCCTTTACGCGCGCCACCGCGCAGCCATCGAGGCTATGTGCGCACGCTCGTTCCTGATGGGGCCGATTGGTTCGGCAGCCGTGATCAAGGTCATCACCAACATGCTGGCCTTCATCCACCTGGTCGCCGCCGGCGAGGCACTGATGCTGGCCAGGAAAGGCGGGCTCGACCTCGCCCAGGCCTACCACGCGATCGCAGCCTCTTCCGGAAACAGCTTCGTACACGAGACCGAAAGCCAGCTCGTGCTCAATGGTTCCTACGACATCGGCTTCACCATGGATCTGGCGCTGAAAGACCTCGGCTTCGCGCTCGGCATGGCCAGTGAACTCGGCGTGCCTCTCGATCTCGCATCGCGCGTCACAGCCATCTTCGAGCAGGGCAAGGCAAACTATGGCGGCGACGCCTGGTCGACGATGATCGTCAAGCTTTTGGAAGACGCCACCCAAACCGATCTGCGCGCACCGGGTTTTCCGGCAAAGCTTTGATATGGCGGACGCCGGCCTTTGACTTGTTGCCTCACGAGAGGGAAAGCTGCCGAACGATTCGTCTGAGGATTTATTTTGAGAGCAGGCCTGAAGGCAAAGATACTGGACGTCTGCGAGCGCAAGATCGCCGCCAAGGGCCCCGATGTCGGGCTGTCGTTCTACGCGTTTTTCGCCAACAGGAACGACGACCCGGAACTATTGATGGAAGCCGCCGAATGGTGGATCCGTACCCACAAGCTCGACCATTTCGAAAAGGCGACGAAGATCCAGGCCATGGTCAGGGCGATGGGGGCCTAACCAGACTACAAGGAACCTGCCCCATGAATTTGCCCCTCACCCTTACCCTCTCCCCGTGAAAAACGGGGAGCGGGAGGCGTCGGCGTTGCCGCTTGTCCCTTCTCCCCGTCATTACGGGGAGAAGGTGCCGGCAGGCGGATGAGGGCAGTTCTATGAAATCAATCTCTTACACCGCTTTTCCGACTCATTCTCCTAACCGCCCGACTCAGCACCTTACCTTCAGCACCTTCGGCAACATCTCGAATGTCGCTGGAATATGCCCAGGCGATTCACCGTCGATATCGGTCAGTGCCGCGTTGGCGAGCGGGTCGCCCAGCGGCTCGACCATCACCTTGCGGCCGCGGAGGATGGTGATCGCGGGATGATCGCGGTGGCGGCCGCCATAAAGCAGCCGGATGTCAAAGATCAGCCTGAGCTTGCTCGCCGCGCGCAGAATGACGATGTCGAACAGACCGTCGTCGGGAACAGCATCGGGCGCGATCATCATGCCGCCACCGAAGAACCTTTCATTGGCAACAGCCACCAGCGCCACCTTGGCTTCGACCGGCGCGCCGTCGTCGACAACGATGCGCACCTCCTGGAAACGGTAGCGCACGAACTCCGTCACCGTGCGCCAGAAAAACAGCGCCTTGGCCGAAACGCGGCCCTTGCGCCGGTCCGCGTTCACCGCACGCACCGTCGCACCCGACATGCCCAGGCTTGCAATATTGACGAAATGACGGCTCGCCAGCCGGCCATGCTCGTCGATGAAGGAGATGCGGCCGGCGTCGATGAGGCGGTCCTCGCCTTCGGCGATACGCGCGATCGCGGCCTTGACTTCCACCGGAATGCCCATGCCCCGGGCGAAGTCCGAGCCCGTACCGCACGGTAGCACGCCGAGCACCGCCGCGACCCCGGTCTCGGCCTGCATCTGCAAGATCCCGTCGGCGACTTCGCTGATCGTACCATCACCGCCGGCGGCAACCACCAGTCCACAGCCGAGCGCCACGAGGTCGCGCGCGATCGTTGCGCCATCGCCAGGCTCTTCAGTCTCGCGGAATTCGACATCGCCAAAGCGTTCGGAAAGTGCGGCTGCAACTTCCGTCCAATGTGATCCCAGCCTGCCGCCACCGGCCACCGGATTCCTGACGACGCCGATCTTCACGAAACAAAACCCTCCCCCACAGCGTAAACACCGCCGCCCTCCGGCGCCATTGTTAGCCGCACAGGCAAATGCGCAAGGGAAAGGTTGCGAAGTTCACATCCGAAACAGACACGACGTTAGCGTATATACAGAAATACTTGCGTAGGCGCACGTTTTCGTATATACGGTAATTGTCTGGAGGGGCGGACACATAAAGCTCATTCGCATCATCTCGTTGCGCAAAGCCAACAGACGGGAGATCGAGATTTATGTCCAAAGTTTCTAAGTCGGCCACTGAAACTGCCAGGCTGGCGGACGCGCGGCGACGCGCCTTGATTTCTCTCGAAGATATTTCCGACGATGAAGACCGCGCCATCACAGCCGATGCTGTTGCCGACCCGGATGCCCAACCCGCTGATGAGCTCTTTCGCCGCAAGATCGGCCGTCCTCGCTCACCGAACAAGAAACTGTCCGTCCTGCTCAGACTCGACCCGGAAGTCGTCGCTCAGTTCAAGGCCGATGGCGAGGGCTGGCAGACACGGATGAACGACGCCTTGCGCAAGGCAGCTGGCCTCGACCGGTAGACAGACCCAGACATTCCTGACCACACCACAAAATAGCAATCGCACGCCACCATCATGCCATGATTGCGGCTAACTGGCGCCGCGATCGCAGCCGAGAACTCGCTTCGTGACCAACCCGAAGGATTCGGACCGTGATCAAGTCAGCCCTTGTCGCCATGACCATCGTTGGCTGCGACTGCGATGCCAAGCTTTGCGAATATATCGGCGAGACGCCGGCGCAGTGGACTTCTGTCGCCGACTGCGAGGCGGCGATGAAGAGCCGCATTTTGCGCGAAGGCAACCACGACTATCCCCTGGTCACCGGCATCTGCCGCACCACGACCTTCGCCGATCCGCAGCTCGCCTCAGCGCCTGCCATCCACCCTGAGGTCCAGCCGGCCGCGGGTACGCCACAAGAAAATGGCTCGGTGCTCTACCGCACGGCCAATGGCTATGCGCTGGTGCGCTCCGGCCTCGACCGCTTTGCCGATGGCACGCTTGCGGTGGCAAAACGCTCGTCCAGCTGGCTTGCCCAAAATATCGGTTTCTAGAGCTGCCAGCGCGCCTCAAAAAACAGCCGACCCGCATGGGGTCGGCCGAAATGAGTGCTTGGAAGGTGTCGAGAATGGGACTCGCCCTGTCCGGGCGGGACGGCAATACGGGCAGGGCGAGTTCGCAAAGGACGTTTACGACGCGTTTTCGATCGCGGTCACGGCACCTGTGGTGTCGTCAACAGTCACCTTCACCTTGGCGCCGGCGGCAAGGCCATCGACCTTGATGCTTTCGGGTACGACATAGATCTTGCCGTCGTCCAGCGTGATCGAACGCGTCGCCGCGTCGACCGACTGGACCGTGCCTTCGATATCCGCGGCATAGGCGGAACCGATGAAGGCAAGCGAGGCGACGGTCGTTGCAAGGAACTTGTTYATGTCAGGTACTCCCGTTCTATCTTCGTCCTCGCGGGCTTCGCTTTCGCAGCAAGGCCCGCCGAACGACCTGGAGACTGACCGCCGAACCGGCCAAGAGCAAATCACGTTGCGTGAAATTATCCAACAGAATCATAAGCTTATTTCTGCCACATTCCGACGCAACCAGCCTCGCTC
>NZ_JBFUIP010000232.1:0-6620 GCF_056401815.1 Aminobacter sp. P4_D5
CCCTCGATGGCACCAAGGGCGTGCTGAAGGCCGCCGGTCGCAAGCTCAAGACAGAACGCGCCCGCATGGCTGCCTGATCGGGCGCCGGGAGCAATCCCGGCGCCTTGACATCACGCCTTTGGGGCGGGTGGAAAACAGATTGGCGACGGCGCCATGGCAGTATTTGCCGCGCAATCGATCATTGGCTGTGCTCGTGGCAGCCGCGAGGTTCGCGGTGGGTTCGAGTCGTTTGCGGCACCGAACAGGTCGTTGGCGCAGCCAGTCAGAGATGCCGCGCAGAGTATTGCCGTCACCACTGCTGCGAGGCGGCTTCGTTTCACCTTCAACTCCAGATCGGGCTTTGGGAGATTGCTGCAAAACGCCGTGCCCCGTGTGAGGCACGGCGCTCAGACATCATTGCTCGTTTATGTAATACCGGTCATCGCCATGGCGTGGCCGCCGACTGTCGTAGCAGTCGGGGTGCCGGTACCGGTCAGGTCCGCGCGAGCAGTCGACCGGCTCGGCAAATGGCGGGCGGGGCGGGCGGGGCGGACGTGGTGGCATGGGTGGCACTGGTGGGCGCGGGTGATAGCGCGGGTAGTCCCCACCATGGCGCGGCGGATAGCGCGTGTCGTCCCAGCGCGGCGGGCCATAACTATCGTCCATGCAGCCCGCGAGAGCCGCCGCACATAGGGTCACAGCCAAGGCAATCAATCGATTTCGATTCACATGATACTCCAGTCGCATTCAGTGACCGGAGCGCTGTGGGCGCCAATGATTACCGCGGCATTACGCGGTGGTGCTTATGTAATTTGCTATGCAAAAAGGCCCGGCTGTGACACCGGGCCTCTTTCGATGGGATGATTTCAGGTTAGTCGATCAGAGCAGCTGGCTCAGGCTCATGGCGACAGACATGTCGCCCTCAACCTTGATCTTGCCGGTCATGAACGCCATCGTCGGGTTGAGATCGCCTGCGATCAGCGACTCGAGATCGTCGAGCGACAGCTTGATGGTGCAATCGGCCGGTGCGTCGGTTGTCGAAAGCGTTGCGCCGTCGATGACGATGACGCCGTCGCTGCCGGTGTCGAACTTGATCGAGCGGTCGAAGCCGGAGCTCTCTACCTTCGCCTTGATCTTGTCTGCGACTGCCTGAATGCTCATGGCTCTCTCCTGGTCTTTTCCTGAAAGGCGCTGCGCGCCCGGCCTCCCTGGACCAATCCGGACAAAGCCGGCCCGCGTCACAGGTCTGTATTGCCTATAGCGGTCAATTGACGTTTACGTCAACGTTGAATTAGCGCCGCGAACTGGCGACTACGGCAGCCCGAATGGGCTGCCAGCCGTTTCAGTGTGCCGTAGCAGGGGTCGTTTCAGGCTTGGCGGATTCTGTAGCAGCGGCGTCCGCGGCTGAGGAGCGCTTGCGGACCGCGTTGTCGCGGACATCGTCGGGGGTCAGGAAATCGATCTGCTCGACCATCACTTCGTGCACCAGCTTGGAACCGATGCGTGCATTGATGCTGTCACGGATACCGTTTCGAAAAGCATCGAGGTCGAGCTTGTCGTATTGGGTGAAGTCGATCTGCGGGTTGCCGTAGAGATAAGAATAGACCTGATCGACAAGCAGTGCGTCCATCGGCACCGACATCTTGGCGACTTCCTTGGGCTCGACGGTGTAGACGAGGCGCGTGAGGAAATAACCATGCACGCGCTCGCCACCGAGCAGCGGCACCGAGATCACGTCGGTCTTGACGTAGTCGAGGCCGCCAAGCATCGGCTGCTTTGTATCATCTGCCGGCAGGTTGGCGGCGGCCTGGAACGAATAGAAGACCGCGCCGAGGGTCACGACGACAATCCATAGCGCCGCCGCGATGAACTTGATCACCGGGCCCATCCGAATTCGTTGGCCGAATAGGTGCCGTCCGCTTCGGAGCGCTGGATGGCGTCGCGGAGCAGGGCGGCGACTTCGCTGACCGCGCTGAGATGGGCGAGGATGGCGCGCTCATTGGCGACCAGCTTGTCGCGCAGGCGCTCGACGCCGACCTTGAGCTCGCTTGGGAACTCGCCTTCGACCAGGCCCTTGGTGGCGCGGGTCAGTTCATAGAGATAGCGGCTCTTGCGTGCGTTCGACGCCTTGATGTCAAAATGGACGTCGGTGCGGATCGCGGTGGTTTCTTCCTCGACTGCATCTTCGATGCGGCTGATGATGGTCGCGACATTGCCTGGCCGGGCGGTGGTATCGGCGAGATCGGCAACTGCCGGAAGGTTAGCCCTGTATTCGGAGAGATCCGACATATCTTATCCTCTACGATTGGTGTCAGTGACGGAGGCGGCTTTGTCGCTTCCAAGCGACTGGACCATCTTCCGCTGCATTTCCTGGATGAGCGCAGTCGCTTGGCTCGTTTGTTCGTTGAGCGCGGCTTGATCGGGGCCGCCGGAGACGCCGCTTACCGGCACCGCCTTTTCGTTCTGGATGTAGTGGTCGCGCATCACGGCTTTGGCGATGCCGATGCCGCCGGCCTCAGCCGTCTGGTTGGCGAGGTGTTCCGCCATCATAGACTTCCACATGTCGCCGGCCATACCCTTGCCGTACACGCTCTCGGTGTTCTTCGGCATCATGTTTTCGATGAAGGTTTGCAGCACCATAGCCTCGAACTTCTTCATCGAAGCGTCGGGCGATGCCTTGTCGGGCTGGCGCGAGATGCCGCCGGTAACGCTGGCCTCGGTGAGCGAGAAGGTTCCGGCGGGACCCGCCGTACGGTTGGCGAGTGCCGTGCGCGCGGCCTGGATGCCGGCTGGATCGACAGCCTTGGCAACGTCCAGAACGATGTCGCTGGGTGGGGAGATGGCCAAAGCTGGCTCGCCTTTCCGGGGTTTGTGTTACCACTGATTGTGGCGGGTCAAGCTTGTGGCAACCTTACTTGTCGTCATTGGGCTTTCTTTCAATGATCTCGAGCCGTTCGCGGTCAGCACTGTCGCGCTCGTCCTGGCGCCGCACATCGCGATAGGCGCGCTCGACCATGTTGGTGCGGGCAGTGGCCGTGGCGATTTTTCCGACCTCGACATTGGCAAGGCCGAGATTGAGCTGCTGCCTGTCGATCGCCGCCGAGATGCGCCGGTGATAAAGTTCCGGAAACAGCTGCGATATGCCCTCGGTGCTGTCGAAGCTTCGCGCCAGCGCTGTCACCTCGGTTTCGGCGGCGATCGCCTGGGCGACAAAGCCGGCATGGCGCGTCTCATGTAGCGCCTTGAGCTGCTCCTGCACCACGACCAGTTTCTTCAGGCGATCCCTGCGCGAAGCCATGGCTATCTCCCCACAGTGATGTCGACGAAACCGTCGGCAAACAGGCTGAGCATGGTCGTAATACCGAAATACATCAGGATCAGCCCGCCAGCGACGACGAAGGGCAGCGAGATGAAGTAGACCGGGATCTGCGGGGTCAGCTTGTTGACGAAGCCGATCGTCAGGTTGACCAGGATCGCATAGGCGATGAACGGACTGCCGAGCCTGAGCACCACCATGAAGCTTTCGGACAACGTGTCGGTGACATCGACCAGGGCGGCCTGTGGATTGAAGAACATGTTGACCGGCGCGACCTGGTAGGAGGCAACCAGCGCGCGGATGATCTCGTGGTGGAAATTGAAGGCGAAGAGCAGGATCAGTGCCGCGATCGAAATGATCGAGGCAAGCGGGGCCTGCGGCTCGTTTTCTTCGATGGCATGGCCGCCGACGCCGCCGAAACCGACGAGCATGGCGATGGCCGAGCCCATGAACATGAGCGCCAGTATGTAGAGCCTGGCCATCAGGCCGATGAGGCCGCCGATCAGAAGTTCGGACGCGATCATCGGCATCAGCACGCCGGGGCGCGGATCGACGAAGGGAAATATCTGGTCCCACAGATGAGCCAAAAGCCCGCCGGTGGCGGCGACCGCGACGAACAGCCTGACATGCATGGGCACGCGCACGCTCGAAATGCCGGGCATCAGCATGAAGCAACTGCCGATGCGGCAAAAAGCGAGGAACCCCGCAAGGACGAAGCCCTGCGCTGCAGCATTCATGAGACGGTACCGAGCACGCGCAGTTCGACGCCCTTGGCGATCTCGACATGGCTGAGCACCGGCAGTGTCGGGAACAGTCGTTCGATGATCATGCGGACATAGGGCCGGGCGTCGGGTGCTGTGACGATGACGAAACGCTCGCCGGTCTCGAGATGCGTGCGGATCGCCTTGGATGCATCCTGGCCGAATTCCTCGAGCTGGCGCGGGTCGATGTCGAACTCGCGTATGTCGCCCTTGGCGTCGCGCTTGAGGCTCTGGTGGAAGGCGAGGTCCCAGCGGTTGCCGAGACGCAGCACCTTGAGCACGCCGCCCTCGCTCAGATCGCCGCAGATCTGCTGCGCCATGCGGATGCGGACATGCTCGACGATCTGCTCGGTGCGGCGGACATGCGGCGAGATTTCGGCGATGGCCTCGATGATGAGGTGGAGATTGCGGATCGACACGCGCTCTGCAAGCAGCAGCTTGAGCGCCGCCTGCAGGCCCGGATAGGTGATGTGCGAGGTGCAGATCTCGTCGGCGAGCTTGCGGTATTCGGGGTCCTGGCGTTCGAGCAGCGCCTTCATGTCCTTGTAGGACAAAAGCTGCGGCAGGTTGTTGCGGATCACTTCGGAGAGATGGGTGAGCAGCACCGACATGTTGTCGGCGAAGGTGAACTGTTCGCGCTTCAGATCTTCGGAGAAGGAATCAAGCACCGAAAATGCGCGCATGCCGAAGGCCGGCTCGCGGACTTCCTCGCCTGGAATGTCGGGCAGATCGCGGGAGCCGAGCAGCACCATGATCTCGCCGACACGCATCTGGTATTCGGCGACGACGGTGCCATGGATCTTGATCTGATAGCTCTTGGGCGGGATCGAGAAGTCGTCGGTCATCCGCACTTCGGGAACGACGAAGCCGTATTGGGTGGCGAACTTCTTGCGCATCTTTGACATGCGGAAGGCGAGTTCCTGATGGGTGGCGAGCAGGCGGGTTGATAGCTGCTTGCCGATCAGGAGTTCGATCTCGGCGGTGGCGAGCGATGCCTTGACCGAGTTTTTTTCCTCTTCGACCTTGTCGGCTGCGACCTGCTCCTTTTCGGCGTCGGCTTCGGCGACACGGCGGTTGTGCCGCATCGGGATGACATAACCGAGTGCTGCCATGCAGGCGGCAAGCGAAATGAACGGGAACATCGGCAGGCCCGGCATCAAGGCGAGCAGCAAAAGCAGGCCGGCCGCGACGTAGAGCGCGCGCGGATATGCCCCAAGCTGGCCAAACACCGCCTGGTTGGTCGAGCCACGGGTGCCGCCCTTGGAGACGAGCAGGCCGGCGGCGAGCGAGACGATGAGCGCGGGGATCTGGGTGACCAGGCCGTCGCCGACCGACAGCTTGATGAACACGTCGGCTGCTTCGCCCATGCCCATGTCGTGGCGGAAATAGCCGATGGCGATACCGCCGACGATGTTGATGGCGGTGATCAACAGGCCAGCGATAGCGTCGCCGCGGACGAATTTCGACGCACCGTCCATCGAGCCGAAGAAGGAGCTTTCTTCTTCCAGTTCACGGCGGCGCAGCTGAGCTGTCTTGTCGTCGATCATGCCGGCGGAAAGATCGGCGTCGATCGACATCTGCTTGCCGGGAATGGCGTCGAGGGTGAAACGCGCGCCAACCTCCGCGATACGCGTCGCGCCCTTGGTGATGACGATGAAATTGACCACGATGAGGATCAAGAACACGATCAGGCCGATGACGAAATCTCCCGACATGACGAGGTTCGAGAAGCCCGAAATGACGTAGCCGGCGGCATGCGTGCCTTCGTTGCCATGCGACAGGATCATGCGTGTGGTGGCAATGTTGAGCGACAGCCGCAGCATCGTGGCGATCAGGAGGATCGTTGGGAATGACGAGAAATCGAGCGGGCGCTGGATCCACAATGCGACCATCAGGATCAGCACCGAAATCGCGATGGAGAAGGCGAGGCCGATATCGATCAGGAAAGCCGGGATCGGCAGGAACAGCACCGCCAGGATGATGACGATGCCGATGGCGAAGAAGACGTCGCGTCCGCTCTTGTTCGCCGTGCCTTCGCCCGAAATGGTTTCGCTGATCGCCATTGATGCTTCCGATCGAATCCCGCCGCGAGCCAATGCCACGACGCATCGACCCTATTGCGCCAAGCTTGCGCGAGGGTGGGAGCTTTCCCTCGCCCCTTTTACGGGGAGAGGGTGGCCCGAAGGGCCGGGTGAGGGGCAGGGCAGACCTTTGCGAGTTCGCGCCGCCCCTCATCCGCCTGCCGGCACCTTCTCCCCGTAAACGGG
This sequence comes from Aminobacter sp. P4_D5, assembly GCF_056401815.1. Lineage (NCBI taxonomy): Bacteria > Pseudomonadati > Pseudomonadota > Alphaproteobacteria > Hyphomicrobiales > Phyllobacteriaceae > Aminobacter > Aminobacter sp. P4_D5. The sequence continues at coordinate 6,324 of NZ_JBFUIP010000232.1, forward strand.
GCGAAGGAGCCAAGCTTATTCACCGCCACGCCCCGTTTCCGGTCTGGCCATTGTCAAAGAGCACTCCCTTGCAGGAGGTAGTTCGGGAAGCGGGGCGCGAGGCCGTGCCTTCCGATAATGATTTTATGGCGCGACGTTCGCGCCCCGCCCGGTGTTCTTGCCCCGCTCAGTCGCCTCGGCTTTCACCGCCAGCCGCCGCAAGGCCCGGGCTTGGGGGCTCATCACCCAGCAGGAGAACCGACCTCCTGCCAGCCCGGCACCGGCGCTTCCCCCCGAGCCCGGTGCGCACCGGGGTCC
>NZ_JBFUIP010000233.1:0-6547 GCF_056401815.1 Aminobacter sp. P4_D5
TGGTCCGTCGAGTTCGCACACGATGGGGCCGATGACGGCGGCCGCGCGTTTTCTTGACGAGATTTTGAGCGGCGACTGGCCGCGTCCTGCTGGTGCCAAGGTCGACCGGGTAGGTGCAAGCCTGCATGGCTCGCTCGCCTATACCGGTGTCGGCCATGGCACCGACCGTGCCGTCATGCTCGGCTTTTATGGGCTGACGCCTGTCACCGTCGACCCCGATCAGACCGATGCGCTGGTCGAACAAATCTCCCGCGACAAGCGCGTCGCGCCGCCCGGTCATCCGTCCTACCGCTTCGATCCTGCCATAGACCTTGTGCTCGACAAGAAGACGCCGCTGCTCGGCCACGCCAATGGCATGGCTTTTTATGCCTATGACGCAGGCGACCGGCTACTGCTCAAGCGCATCTACTATTCGATCGGCGGCGGCTTCGTCGTTTCCGAAGAAGAGCTGCAGCGCATGAAGGCCAAGACTGTGGCACCCGCTGCGGGCAAGCGCGTGCCATACCCCTTCGCCAATGCCGTCGAGATGCTCGCCATGGCTTCGCGCGGGGGACTGTCCATCGCCGAGATGAAGCGGGCCAACGAAGAAACCCATATGCCGCGCACCGAGCTCGATGCCGGTCTCGACGCGGTCTGGGACGCGATGAGCCGCTGCATCGATCGCGGCCTGTCTCAAGAGGGCATCATGCCGGGTGGCCTCAAGGTCCGTCGCCGGGCGCGGCAACTGCACGACAAGTTGCAGGAGCAGTGGAGCCAGAACCGGCCCAACCCGCTGCTCGCCAATGACTGGCTGTCGATCTATGCCATGGCCGTCAACGAGGAGAACGCGGCCGGTGGACGTGTCGTCACAGCACCAACCAATGGCGCTGCCGGCACGCTGCCCGCCGTGCTGCGCTACTGGCTGCATTTCCATGTCGAGGCCGACAAGGACAGCATCCGCGACTTCCTGCTGACCGCCGCCGCCGTCGGTGGCATCATCAAGACCAATGCGTCGATTTCGGGTGCCGAAGTCGGCTGCCAGGGCGAGGTCGGATCGGCGTCGGCCATGGCAGCTGCAGGCCTGTGTGCGGTCATGGGCGGAACGCCCGAGCAGGTGGAGAATGCCGCGGAGATTGCTCTGGAACACCATCTCGGTATGACCTGCGACCCCGTTGGTGGCCTCGTCCAGGTGCCGTGCATCGAGCGCAACGCGCTCGGCGCGGTCAAAGCGGTCACTGCTGCTTCACTTGCCATCAAGGGCGACGGCAAGCACTTCGTGCCGCTCGACGCGGCAATTGAGACCATGCGCCAGACCGGCATGGACATGAGCGAGAAGTACAAGGAAACCAGCCTTGGTGGCCTCGCGGTCAACGTCGTCGAGTGCTGAGCCTGGCCCAACAGGCTCGCCTGTGCAAAACCGCTGCCGGCGTTGAACGCGCCGGCTGGAGGCGCTAGTTTTCAGGCCATGTCACTGAACATGATCAAGCTCTGCGTCGGTTGCGACAGCGTCGAGGATCTCGAGGAATGGATCGCCTTCCGGCTCGACGAGCGTCGCCGCGCCGGCGATCCTGTCGAACAGTTCCATACCACCCGCATGGTTCCGACCCGTGGTGCCGAGCTGACCAGCGGAGGCTCGCTCTACTGGGTGATCAAAGGCAATGTTCAATGCCGCCAGCGCCTGCTCGAAATCCGCCCGTTCGTCGATGGGGAGGGCATTTCGCGCTGCCATCTCATCTTGGATCCCGCTGTTGTGCGCACCGACTGGCAGCCGCGCCGGGCCTTCCAGGGCTGGCGTTACCTCAAGATCGCCGACGCCCCGGCAGATCTCGCCCAAGGCAACGCAGCACTCGCCGAAATGCCGCCGAAACTGCGCCTGGAATTGGCCGAGCTCGGACTGCTCTAAAGCAGTGGCGGCAGCACGCAATGTCGGGCTTGCAAGCGGACGCGCGCCGCCACATCTTGATTGTCGATGAGCGACGAAAACAAAACCCCGGTTACTTCAGCAAATCGTCCGCCGGCCGAACGCCGTTCGGACTCTGCTGCCATAGATGCTTTCGTGCGCCAGGCCCGGGCGCTTGCCACCGGCAAGGCCAATGGCCGACTGGTTCTGGCGCTTGATGCCACCATGAGTCGCCAGCCGACCTGGGATCTCGCCTGCGAGGTACAGGGCCAGATGTTCGACGCCGTTGGCAAGACAGGAAGGCTGAATGTGCAGCTTGTCTATTTCCGCGGGCTCGGCGAATGCCGCGCGTCGAAATTCGTCGCCGAGACAGCTTCCCTCAAGCATTTGATGACATCGATCCAGTGCCGCAGCGGCCTGACGCAGGTAGGCAAGGTGCTGGCGCACACGCTCAAGGAAACAGCGAACGCCAAGGTCGACGCGCTGGTCTACATTGGCGACGCCATGGAAGAAAACATCGACGAGCTCGCCGAGAAGGCTGGCAGGCTCGGCTTGCTCGGTGTTCCGGCCTTCATTTTCCAGGAGGGCCACGACGTCGGGGCCGAGCGCGCCTTCAAGGAGATCGCGCGCCTGTCCAAGGGTGCCTGGTTCCGCTTTGACCGCAAGGCAGCTTCGAACTTGTCCAAGCTCCTTTCGGCGGTTGCCGTATTCGCCACCGGCGGCATCAAGGCGCTGGAGGCGAGGGGCCGTCCGGAAGATATTTTGATGATCGAGCATCTGAGGAGTGGCAAGGCGCCATGACAGTTTTTGCCGCCATTGCAGCGGCCCTGCTTTTTTCCGCGTTGGCTGTTACCGCTTTCCTGCGGGCCGACGCCACCCAGCTTGCCAATGCCCTGAAGGTTGCGGGTCCCCTGACGCTAGGGCTTGTCGGCCTGATACTGCTGCTGTTGGGCCGCGCGGCTGTCGGTGGTGGCCTGATCTCGGCTGCTTTGGCCTGGTATGCCGCAAGCAAAAGGGGCGGTTCTGCCAGCAAGACGCCAGGAAGGCGGTCGACTGTTCGCACCGCAGCTCTTGAAATGGAACTGGATCACGACAGTGGCGGCTTGCAGGGATTTGTCCTGGCTGGCCGCCAGGAAGGCAAGTCGCTGGCCTCGCTCGGGCTTACCGAGCTGAAAGCGCTTTATCAGGAGCTTTCCAGTGACCCGGAAAGCCGTCAGCTACTTGAGACCTATCTTGACGGCCGTTTTCCCGTCTGGCGAGAAGACGCGCAGCCTGACCGTAACGACGGGCAGCGTGTTGCGCCAGGTTCTGGCGCCATGACTAAGGAGGAGGCCTACAAGGTCCTTGGTCTTGAAGCGGGGGCCGCCGCGGCGGACGTCCGCAAGGCGCATAGACGACTGATTCAGCGCCTRCATCCCGACCTCGGAGGCTCGTCTTTCCTCGCGGCGAGGATCAACGAAGCCAAGGACGTCCTTCTCTCCGATCATCATTAAACTCTCCTTCGACACAGAACTTTTCCAGGAGGTGGCAGGTGCCTACTGCGCGATGGCGTAGCAGGCGATCTTCTTCTTCTTGAGCGCGTTGCAGGCATTCCAGGCGGAATCCTTGGAATCAAAGCCGGCAAAGCGGGCGCGGAAATAGGTGACGCCGCCCTTTTCGAAGGGCACCGTGAAGCCGGAAGCATCGGCGAGAACCGTCGGCACCTGCTTGGCGGTCTTGTCCAGCAGCGCACGGGCTTCGCCTTCGCTCGGCGAAGAAGCGACTTGGATGGCCCAGCCCGAGGGCAGCGACGCAGTCTTCATCTGGTCGAGTGCAGCGACAGCGGGAGCGGGAGCCGGGGCAGCATAGGCCTGTTCGGTTGCTGCAGCTTCAACCGGGGCGCGATCGTTTGCCTTGCGGATCTGGAAGGGGATCTTGCCGCCAAAACGCTCGGTCGAGGCCATGGCAATCTTCGGCTGCGTTGCAAGCCCAATGACCGGCTTCGGCGCGGGGACTGCTGCCACGACTTCCGCGTCAGTCGTCACGACTTCGTCATCCGAAGCATCGGCGACTTCGATTGCTTTCGCCACCGGGCGGTTGTCAGGCGTCGGAGCATTGCTCTTGGGCAGCTTTGCCATCAACGCCGGGGTCTCGATCTTGGCGATCAGGTCGCCACCGCCGCCGCGCTTGGAAGCCTGCGGAATGTAGGTGTTGAGCAGCTGGGCCATCTGGTTGTCGCGGCTCGGGCCGCTGGTGCCACCGAGGACCACGGCGACGAGCCGGCGATTGCCGTCCTGTACCGAGGAAACGAGGTTGAAGCCCGAAGCGCGGGTGTAGCCGGTCTTGATGCCGTCGACGCCTTTGATGCGGCCGAGCAGGCGGTTGTGGTTGGCGATCCGCTGGCGACCAAAGGCAAAGCTGCGGGTCGAGAAGTATCCGTAATATTGCGGGAAATGTTCGCGCAGCGCGATGCCGAGCTTGGCCATGTCGCGCGCGGTGGTGAACTGGGCTGTGTTGGGCAGGCCGTTGGCGTTGCGAAAGACAGTTCCGTTCATGCCGAGGCTGCGCGCCTTGGACGTCATCATGCGGGCGAAGTCCGCTTCCGAGCCGCCGATCATTTCGCCGAGCGCGGTCGCGGAATCATTGGCCGAACGCGTGATCAGCGACAGAATCGCGGCTTCAACGGTGATCGAACCACCGGCCTTCACGCCAATCTTGGTCGGCGGTTCTGCTGCGGCGTTCTTGGAGAAGACGACCTTGGAGTCCTTCTGGATCCGGCCCTTGGCCAGCGCCTCGAAGGTCAAATAGAGGGTCATCATCTTGGTCAGAGACGCCGGATAGCGGCGAGAATCCGCATTCGACGAGTGCAAGGTCTCGCCGGTGTTCGCATCGATGACGATGGCTGCGTATCTGCTGTCTTTTGCCGCCGAAGTGGGGGCTGCGGACGCCAGGCCGATGGCTGCGGCGAGAGTGAAAACCATGAAAGATTTGATGGATATAGCCGACTTGAGGACTTTGCCCGGCAACGCTTGACGCACTGTTACACCCTTGAATTATTGTTGATGAGGGCGGCAAAGGTTCCTGCCCCGTGTCGTTGCACAGTAGGGTCACAGCGTTACCAATAAGTTTATGGTAACCGGCTCGTTCACACTTTTGCTCGGGCTTTAGTCTAACTTTATCGAAGTCAGGGCGGATGCCTCAGGCTCGCGGAATGACGCTGGGTCAGTTGACATCTTGTGCGCTGCACAATATCTAGGCTGCATCGCACAATCGCATAGCGCAGCGCTCCCAACCCAAAAAGGAAGTAGCGATGACCCAGACCTATGAAGATTTCAGCAAATACGGCAAGGAATTCGTCGACAACGGCCTGAAGAGCTACGCATCGCTCTCCAAGGGTGCCCAGGCGATCGCCACCGAGACGACCGACTACACCAAGAAGACCTTCGAGACCGGTGCTGCCACCTTCGAGAAGTTGCTCGGCGTCAAGTCGCTCGAAAAGGCCGTCGAAATTCAGACCGATTACGCCAAGCAGGCCTATGAAGGTTTTGTCGCCGAAGCGACCAAGCTTGGCGAGCTTTACGCGGAATTGGCCAAGGACGCCTACAAGCCTTTTGAGTCGCTCGTCGCCAAGGCGAAGTGACCGGCTGGTCCCCGATTTCGCGGGGCTGGGTCGAAAGCCCCACCAGATAAGACCCGCCAGACATGACCCGGTTGCGCCAGCGCAGCCGGGTTTTTTGTTTTTCTTTGCATAAGCGCTTCACGTTTATGGCAAATCAGGCCCTGCTAACCTGCTCACCGTATTGTCAGCACGTCAGAAGGGCTTAAAATCCGTCTGATGACACCTACATGACGAAGTGTGTCGGAAACGATGAAGGGCAGGACCAGATTGACGACCGGCTTGGATGCCACGAGACTTGATGTGGCGCGGATGCAGAACGGTGACGAGGGAGGCAACGGTCCAGGCCGTGGCACCGCCGTCATCACCCGTACAAAGACAAAAACCAAGCGGCCGAGCCTCTACCGGGTGCTCATCCTCAATGACGACTACACCCCGATGGAATTCGTCGTGCATGTGCTCGAACGCTTCTTCCAGAAGGACAGGGAGGCCGCTACCCGCATCATGCTGCATGTCCATAATCATGGCGTCGGCGAATGCGGGATCTACACCTTCGAAGTGGCCGAGACTAAAGTGTCTCAGGTCATGGATTTTGCCAGACAGAACCAGCATCCGCTGCAATGCGTGATGGAGAAGAAGTGAGGTATTGAATGCCGGCTTTCTCCCAAGGCCTCGAAAAGGCGCTGCATCAGGCGCTGACGCTCGCCAATGAGCGTCACCACGAATATGCAACGCTCGAACACCTGCTGCTCGCCCTCATCGACGACAATGAGGCAGCGGCCGTCATGCGCGCCTGCAACGTCGATCTCGACGACCTGAAGCAGACCGTGCTCACCTATATCGATACCGAGCYTGATAACCTCGTCACCGGCTACGACGAGGATTCCAAGCCAACGGCAGGTTTCCAGCGCGTTATCCAGCGCGCCGTGATCCATGTGCAGTCATCCGGACGCGAGGAAGTGTCCGGCGCCAATGTGCTCGTCGCCATCTTCGCCGAGCGCGAGAGCCATGCCGCTTATTTCCTGCAGGAACAGCAGATGACCCGCTACGAYGCGGTCAACTACATTTCCCAT
>NZ_JBFUIP010000234.1:0-6362 GCF_056401815.1 Aminobacter sp. P4_D5
AGCCTGATCACAGTGTGGAGTGCCGCACTGCCCAATCTGATCGCTGACCGTCCCGTCATCCAGGAAAACTACAACCAGTATGTGCGGCCGCAATGGATGGCGCGTTATGTCGAGGGCCTGTTCGAAGACAGCGGCCTTCGGCGCTGGCAAAAGGAAGGCTTTGCCGAAATCGCCCGCCGCCTGGCGACAGAGCGGCCTTCGGGCGAGATTGCCGCCGAAGCGGTCCTCAAACACATCGTAAAATGAAAAACGCCCGCCAAGCAGGAACTTGGCGGGCGTATCTCAAGTCAGTTCGCAGCGCTTAGCGCTTGGCGATCGGCACGTAGTCGCGTTCGGGAGCGCCGGTGTAGAGCTGGCGCGGACGGCCGATCTTCTGGCGCGGATCCTCGATCATTTCTTTCCACTGCGCGATCCAGCCCACGGTACGGGCGAGCGCGAACAGCACGGTGAACATGGTGGTGGGGAAGCCCAGCGCCTTCAGCGTGATGCCCGAATAGAAGTCGATGTTCGGATAGAGCTTCTTTTCGATGAAGTATTCGTCCGTCAGAGCGATGCGCTCGAGCTCCATCGCGACGTCCAGCATCGGATCGTCCTTGATGCCGAGCTCGCCCAGAACCTCATGCGTGGTCTTCTGCATGATCTTGGCGCGCGGATCGTAATTCTTGTAGACGCGGTGGCCGAAGCCCATCAGGCGGAACGGGTCGTTCTTGTCCTTGGCGCGGGCGACGAATTCCGGAATGCGGTCGACATGGCCGATTTCGGACAGCATGTTGAGTGCTGCTTCATTGGCGCCGCCATGTGCCGGGCCCCACAGACAGGCAATGCCGRCCGCGATGCAKGCGAACGGGTTGGCGCCCGAAGAGCCGGCGAGACGCACGGTCGAGGTCGAGGCGTTCTGCTCGTGGTCGGCGTGCAGGATGAAGATGCGCTCCATGGCGCGGGCGAGCACCGGATTGACCTTGTACTCCTCGCACGGCACCGCAAAGCACATGTGCAGGAAGTTGGCGGCGAAGTTCAGCTCGTTCTTCGGATAAACGAAGGGCTGGCCGATGTGGTACTTGTAGGCCATCGCCGCGATSGTCGGCAYCTTGGCGATSAGGCGGATCGAGGCGACCATGCGCTGGTGCGGGTCGGAGATGTCGGTCGAGTCGTGATAGAAGGCCGAAAGGGCGCCGACCACGCCGCACATCACGGCCATTGGGTGGGCGTCGCGGCGGAAGCCGGTGAAGAAGCGCGACATCTGTTCATGCACCATGGTGTGGCGCGTGACGCGATAGTCGAAGTCGTCCTTCTGGGCCTTGGTCGGCAGTTCGCCGTAGAGCAGCAAATAGCAGACTTCCAGGAAGTCGCCGTGCTCAGCGAGCTGGTCGATGGGGTAGCCGCGATGGAGCAGGATGCCAGCATCGCCGTCGATGAAGGTGATTTCCGATTCGCAGCTCGCCGTCGACGTGAAGCCGGGATCGTAGGTGAAGGCGCCCGTCGTGGCATAGAGCGATGCGATGTCGATCACATCTGGTCCGACCGTGCCGCTGCGAACCTTGAACTCATGGGCTTGGCCGCGGAACTCTAGTTTGGCGGTCGAATCAGTCATCGCATACTCCTTAGTGCTGAGTTGCCGCCTCACGCGGCGCAATCGTCATAAACAAGGCAACCAATAAGGCTCGGAACGCTCGAACACGCTTCCCAGCTTCCCCGCTGCTTTCAAATTGACCTGTTGCCGCAATGTTGCACCGCAACAGCCTCATTTCAATGCAAAACTAGGAAAGCACTACTGACCTAATCGATTTGATCGGAAATGCGGCCCAGACTTTCGTCGCGCCCCAGAACCGCCAACACATCGAACACCCCGGGGGAGGTGCTTTTGCCTGTCAAAGCGGCACGCAAAGGCTGGGCGACCCCGCCCAATTTCACATTTTCGCGACCGGCGAACTCGCGGATCGCAGCCTCGGCGGAGGCGGCGTTCCAGTCCGCGTCAGCCACCGTCGAAAGGGCTGCATGGGCGCCCTTCAGAATGTCCTTGGCCGGACCAGCCAAAAGGCCCGCTGCCTTCTCGTCGACGGCCAGCGGACGCTCGGCAAACAGGAAGCCCGCGCCGTCCGCCAACTCGATCAGTGTCTTGGCGCGTTCCTTGAGGCCTGGCATGGCAGCCAGCAGCTGTGCTGTGCGCTTGTCGTCGAGCTTGGCGAGGATCGCATCGCCGCCTGGCAGATAGGGCAGGGTCGTAACGAAGATGTCGAACAACTTGTTGTCGTCCATCTGGCGCATGTGGACGCCGTTCAGCGCCTCGAGCTTGGCAAAGTCGAAGCGGGCAGCACCCTTGTTGACATCCTCGATCTCGAACCAGCGGATCATGTCTTCGATGCTCATCACCTCGTCGTCGCCATGGCTCCAGCCGAGGCGGGCGAGGTAGTTGAGCAGCGCCTCGGGCAGGTAGCCCATGGCACGATAGGCATCGACACCAAGCGCGCCATGGCGCTTGGAGAGCTTGGCACCGTCCGCACCATGGATCAGCGGGATATGCGCCATGACAGGCACGTCCCAGCCCATCGCAACGTAGATGACCGTCTGGCGCGCGGCGTTGGTCAGGTGATCGTCGCCGCGGATGATGTGGGTGACGCCCATGTCGTGATCGTCGACGACGACCGCATGCATGTAGGTCGGTACGCCGTCCGAGCGCAGGATGATGAAATCGTCGAGGTCCTTGTTGGGAAAGCGGACGTCGCCCTGCACGCGGTCGCGCACCAGCGTCTCGCCTTCGGTCGGCGCCTTGATGCGGATCACCGGCTTTACGCCTGCAGGTGCCTCGGACGGGTCGCGGTCGCGCCAGCGACCGTCATAGCGCGGCGGACGGCCCTCGGCGCGTGCCTTCTCGCGCATTTCGGTGAGCTCTTCCTGCGAGGCGTAGCAGTAATAGGCCTTTCCCATGCGCACGAGTTCTTCCGCGACCTCGCGGTGGCGCGGCGCGCGCTCGAACTGCGAAATCGGCTCGCCTTCCCAGGTCAGGCCAAGCCAGGTGAGGCCTTCGAGGATCGCTGCGGTAGCGGCGTCGGTCGAGCGCTCGCGGTCGGTGTCTTCGATGCGCAGCAGCATGGTGCCGCCGGTGTGACGGGAATAGAGCCAGTTGAACAGCGCGGTGCGCGCGCCACCAATGTGCAGGTAGCCGGTGGGCGAGGGGGCGAAGCGGGTCACGACGGACATAGCAAATTCCAAGGGAGGCATGGCGTCGCCCGGCCGGAGACCGGCGGCGCATGGCGTTTCGGTGGCGTTGATGTAGCATAGAAGGTCTGGGGCGCAAGGGGCAGGCCCGATGGGCGAGCGCGTGCGGGAGGGGCAAGCCGGTAACAATCCGGTGGTCGAGACCAGCGAGCGCGGCTTGCTGGCAGGCTCGCAAACGCTTCCCGTCGCGTAGGCAGATCCAAAGTCGCCCGGGGCAGACGCTGCATTTTCCGACGCGGCGTCGCCAAATCACACAGCCTCCCCGCGTCTGTCTTGGCAGCAGCAAGGATCACGACTTTTAGCCGACCACCGGATCAGCGCGCGGTCAGCACTTGTCGCAATGGAAACAGAACTCGACCGCGGTGCCGCCTTCCTGCTTGTCCCGGTCTTTCTGTCATTCGGCGCGCTCTGCTATTTCGCTCTGCCTGCCGAACCTGCGATTGCGCCACTGGCTATCGCGTTCGTGCTGTTGGCGTCGCTCGCATTCCTTGTACGTACCCAAAGAGTGGTCCACTACGCGCTCGGTGCAGGCGCGCTCTGCCTGCTCGGCATGACCGTGGCGAAGCTTGAAACAGCGCGCGTGGCGACCAAGATGCGCCGAAATTTCGAGTGAAGTAACCGGGCGCGTCGTCAGGCTCGATCGTCTCGACAATGGCCGCGTGCGGCTGACCCTTGATGTCCTCGCAACGGCGCGTCCGGTTCTGCGCTACGCCCCGGAGCGTGTACGGATAACCGCACGCAAGATCCCTGACCGAGTGCAGGCTGGGGCGCAGGTGACCGGCTATGTCCGCCTCATGCCGCCCTCAGGGCCGGTGCGGCCAGGAAGTTATGATTTTTCCTTCGAGAGCTATTTCGACGGCATCGGCGCCAGCGGCTTTTTCATGAAAGGACCGGGCCTTGTTGCATCGGCCGGGCCATTGCCGGCAACGGCCAAGGCTTTCGCCGCAGTCGAAAACATCCGCGAAGAGATTGCCCATCGCATTCGGGACCGGATCGGCGGTGCCGAAGGTGAGATTGCAGCGGCATTGGTGGTCGGTGTGCGCGGCGGCATTCCCGAAGATGTCAACTAGGCGCTGCGGCGTACCGGCCTCTACCACATCATTTCGATCTCCGGCCTGCATATGGCAATGGTCGCGGGCACTGTCATGGTGCTGATGCGGCTCGGCTTCGCGGCCTTTCCCAGCTTCACATCACGTTGGCCAGTCAAGAAATACGCGGCAGGTGCTGCCTTGGTCTCGACAGGTGGCTATCTGTCCATCTCGGGTGCCGAGGTCGCAGCGCAACGCAGCTTCATCATGCTGGCGGTGATGCTGACCGCCGTGCTGTTCGACCGCGCCGCACTCACCATGCGCAACCTGGCGATCTCGGCGATCGTCGTCATCCTGACCTCGCCGCATGAAGTGGTTGGCCCGAGCTTCCAGATGTCATTTGCGGCAACGGCCGCACTTGTTGGCGCTTATGCCTGGTGGTCGGACAGGCGGGAGGCGCCAGCACAGCCTCTCGTGCAGCGCTCGTTGCCATCGAAGCTATGGCGCTGGCTTGCCACGGTTGCGATCGGGCTTGTCGCGACCTCGCTGATCGCCGGTCTTGCCACAAGTGTGTTCGGTGCCTGGCATTTCCAGCGTGTCTCACCGCTCAGCCTCATCGCCAACCTGGCAGTCATGCCGATCGTCTCGGTGCTGGTGATGCCGTTTGCGGTTCTAGCCGGCATCTTCATGCCGCTTGGTCTCGAAGGACTTTTTCTCGATACAATGGGCATCGGCCTAAAGGCCATGATAGCCCTTGCAAAGTGGTTCTCCGAACGTTCGCCCATTGATGCGGTCGGTCTGGTGTCGACCCATGCGGTTGTGTTCGTCACGGCCGCACTGGTCATTGCATCGATCGCCACAACCTGGTTGCGGGTGGCCGCCTTGCCATTTGCCGCTCTCGGCATTTTGTCGCTGGTGGAAACCGAAACACCTGTCGTTCTCGTCTCGGAAGATGGCCGCCTGGTGGGTGTGCCGATCGGAGACCCGAAGCTTGCTGTCAATCGCGCTCAACCAAACGTGTTCACAGTCGATAACTGGAAACGGGCTTTGAAAACCGACGTGTTTGTCTCCCCCATCCGCATCAACTCCGATGGTTCGACAAATCCGAAGGGCTCGGGCAACTCCAGTGATCCAAGCAGCACCGACAAGCAGGCTGCATTTGTCTGCAGCGATGGCCTTTGCCTGGTTCAGCATCCAGCTGCCGGCTTGATTGCGCATGCTGACCACGCGGCGGCCGCCAGGCGCGTTTGCGCAAATGCTGGTCTCATCGTTTTGAAAGACGCCAAGGCAAAGGACATTTGCCCAGGCTCAGCCGTGGCAGTGCTCACCAGCCGCGAACTCGCGCGCCTGGGCAGTGCGGCGATATTCCTCGAGCCCGCATCGGACAATAAGCGTCAAAAAATCGAAATCCGCTACGCTGTGGCCGAGCCATATCGCCCGTGGCACACCCAGCGCGAATTCTCTCGCGAGGCGAGGGGCCTGCCGCCCTACAAGCGAGAAAACAGGCGCCCGAAAGCACTGGAAGCACCAATTCCGGTCAAATAGCCGGAAATTCCGACAGCCATGGCCGAACGACACTTCGAGTAGGCAGGAACGGCTCCATGCCGCCCGGAAATCAATAGCGGCGGATCAACCCGACAAGCTTGCCCTGGACCTTGACCCTGTCTGGCCCGAAGATGCGGGTCTCGTAGGCCGGGTTGGCAGCCTCGAGAGCAATCGAGGCGCCTTTGCGGCGGAAGCGCTTGAGCGTCGCTTCCTCGTCGTCGACAAGTGCCACGATGATCTCGCCGGGGTTTGCGGTGGTCGAGCTGCGGATGACGACTGTATCGCCGTCGAAGATGCCAGCCTCGATCATCGAGTCGCCCTTGACCTCGAGCGCGTAATGCTCGCCGCCCATGATCATATCCGGCGGCACCGCTATCGAATGAGTCTTGTGCTGGATGGCGTCGATCGGCACGCCGGCGGCGATACGGCCCATCACCGGAATGGTCACGGCCGCGCCAGCATCATCGTCATTGCCGGCGGACATGGAGCGCGACGGTTCGGGCCGGCGCCCAAGGCTGCCCTCGATGACGCTCGGCGAGAATTTCCGCGCCGCGTTGAGGCCTGGTGCGATTG
>NZ_JBFUIP010000235.1:0-6298 GCF_056401815.1 Aminobacter sp. P4_D5
GTGTGGGTGCCGACATCTCTCAAATATGCGCCGCAGACGCTTGCCTTCGTTTTCGGGCCGCAGCAGCCGACCAAGGACTATGGCATATCAGGTGGCGGGTTGGCCGGCCTTCGGCCCAGCCACATCTATGCAACTTCGGCCGATCTTGTGGCGATCGAACGGGATCTTGGCGGCGTCGAGGCACGTTATGAGGAGATCATGGTGCCGGTGGGCGTGCTCGTCGGCACGGGCGATCGCGTGATCGACTACCGGCTGAACGGTCAGTCGCTGGCAGGCCGCATCGGCGATCTGGAACTCGATCTGGTCGAGGGGCTCGGCCACATGCCGCAGTTCATAGAGCCGGAGCGGGTTGCGGTCTTGATCAGGCGGACCGCTGCAAAAGCCTTTTCATAGGCGTCGTTGCAAATGCCGTTCCAGCATTTGCACCGCTTCGAACGCAGTGAGCCGTGAAATCCCTGCGGTAGATGCCGCTAATCCGAAACTTCCGTGTCCGGACGGTCGTCGCCCTTTGCAAGCTCGTCGTGCCAACGGCCTTCGCTGTCCTCATACTGGATGCCGTCGGTTGATCCGGAGACACGCTGCTCGGCGGCCGCTGTTTCAGCGGCGCGCAGGGCGTCTTCATGGTTGGGAAACGTCTCGGAGAAAGTGCCGCCTACCTTGTAGGCCCAGCCGCCGTCGTGCTGCACGACTTCATAGAAGAGCTTTGCCATCATTTTCCCTCGCTGAAGGATGCGATGTCCTTGGCCACCAGCGCCTCGGCATCCACCACAGCCACAACGACTGTCCGGCGCCTCGACGGCGGTCATTCCGGCTCAAACGTTGCCGGGGCCGATTGGTTGCATCGCGCGGCGAAGATCGACAGCAGTTGTTCGAGACTTGGTCAGAGCGGCACCGTGTAGAGCACGATCCACAGGCCGCATATCGCGGCTGCGAGCCCGTAACAGRCGCTACGGTGTTTTTCCCAAAAATATGGCGCGCGTTCCCAATTGTACTGCATACGCAACTCCCCACTCACTCACCACCCGGCCCAGTTGTATTTCAGTCCGAAACGCTCCGCAATTTTTGAGGGTGGGGTTGACGTTGCGAAAATACCTAGGGGTGGCAAATTTGCCACGAATCACGGCGTTTCGCGGCGCATCAAGCGAGCGAAGCCGTCTTCATGGTGTGGATGGGGATCGAACCCACATCTCCTGGGTTGAGAGACTGGTTTTTTCGAACACACGCAATGGATGCCCAACTCAGCCGAGGGACAACCCATCGTGTCGGCCAGGTATCATAATTTTCCGGCAACGTCGAAGAAGACAGCATCGCCCTTCATGCGGTTTTTGACATCGACCTCATGGACCCACTTCAGCTTGAAATCGACCTCGGTGTTTTCACCGAACTTGGCCTTGTAGCTGACAAGCGGCCCCAGACCTATCGAGCGGCCCTTGAAGCCGTCATGGGCGTCGGCGAACGTGCTGCGGTCGTCCTCGAACTGATAGAGGAAGCCCGCGACCGCGCCCAAGGCAAAATTCGCGGTCACATTCTTGGTGACGGCTAGATCGAGATGAGCCATCGCGCCGCTGTAGTAGTCGGTGGCGGTGTTCTTGGTGTTGATGTCGACACCGAAATTGGCCGACAAATCGAGGCCGTGCTCGGGCACCAGATATGTGAAGGCAACCGCCGGCGTGAAAGTCCAGTTATTCAGGCCGATGAAGGCGAGGGCACCTTTCTCCCACTCACCGGTCGGGGCGGTTATCGTCAGCGACGTCGAGAAGAAGGTATTCATGGCGTCGTTGTGCCAGCCCAGCAAAATCGGCGCGAAGGCGATGTCGCCCAATCCTGTGACTTCGTCCACCGATGCAAAGGGACCGACGTCTGCCTCGGCCCTGACCCAGCCTATCGGTAGAGCGCCCTGGACGGCGTAGGTCCAGTTGCCGGGCAGGTCCAGTTTGGGAACTTAGACGCCCGCAAGTGCCGTGGTCCAGATGTCGGCCTTCAGGCCAAGCGCGACCTGGTTGTCGCCAAATGGTACGTTGCCGCTTGCCTCGCCATGATAATAAACGTTCGCGATGTCCCAGTAGACGCCCGGCACGGGCGGCACAATCCCCGCGCCAGGACGGGCATAGGCGCCGGGAATGTAGCGTCCGCCAACTGCCTCGGTGGCCCCCGCCTGCTGAACGGAAGGGATGGCGGCGGCTAGGACCGACACGGCAGCGAACAGCCATGAAACCGATCTGGTCATTTGTCCCTCTCCAAATGCGCCCGGCATTCGCGAACGGATGTGCCGGGAATTCCCCGATAATCAGAGTATCACGGTTCGCCGTTGCTAGGCATTCCTCCTGATTCCCATGGCTTTGTCGACATGCCGTGCACTTCAGGCTTGATGCGGTCGCTCGCATTGCCGGCCCAGCCAAAGCCGCGCTCGTTGCCAAGCGTGGCGGCCCCAAGGCGTGGCGCATGCATCGATATCTCGACTAAGGTAACGATTTCAATCTGGTGCGGACGGCGGGAATCGAACCCGCATAGCCTAGGCTGAGGGATTTTAAGTCCCTTGCGTCTACCAGTTCCGCCACGTCCGCTTGGCCCGACTGGTAAAGCAGCCGGGCAAGATTGCAAGTCCCCGGCAATCGCTTGTGTCACTTGCGCGTCGCAGAAAATGGAGCCCGGCACTTGTGTGTATTCGTCCTGCACAAGCAGCGTCAGCCGTGGTGAAACAGTCGGCACAGACGGCTTGGGACAAGGGCTGCGCTTAAGCCTTGCTTGGATCTTCTGGGAGGTCGCTTGCCTGGCTGGYATCGAGCGGCAGCAATGGGGATTCCGCCGTAGCTGGTTTCGGCGCCTTTCGAGCAACCTTTTTGGCAGGCTTTTTCGGGGTGTCGTTCGCTACGTCCTTCGGCGCCGTCGCTACGGAAGCCGCCTTGGTGGGAGCCGGCTTTGCCGCGATGGTTGTCTTTTCAGTGAATTTGATTGCCATCGGGGTCCGCCGTTCCAGAGCGCCGCGAGTCGCGCGGCTTTGGTCCTCCATACACGATTTGCAGTGCTGGTGGGCGGGGAAGCGCGCCTATCATCTGAACGCCGGGTGAGGATGTGAGAAAAATCCTTCCACCCGGCAAGGACCTGTATTCCGCCGTCGCTTCCGCTACAGTTACGTGAAAGAATTTCAGGAATCCCCGAAAATGCCCAGCAAGACCAATTTCGCCAAGCCGCGCCCCTGGACCGAGACCGCACCGCTTCTGGTCGATGTCGCCATGGGCCGACGGCCGGCCGATCTCGTCATCCGTAACGGCCGCTGGGTGAATGTCCATTCGGGCGAGATCCTCGCCGGCACCGACGTTGCCATCATTGCCGGCCGCTTCGCCTATTGCGGTCCGAATGCCAGCCACGCCATCGGCCAGGGCACCAAGGTTGTCGATGCCGGCGGGCGCTATCTCGTGCCCGGCCTGTGCGACGCGCATATGCATGTCGAAAGCGGCATGGTGACGGTGACCGAGTTTTGCCGCGCGGTGATCCCGCATGGCACGACCTCGATGTTCATCGACCCGCACGAAATCGCCAACGTGCTGGGCCTGCCCGGCGTCAGGCTGATGCATGACGAGGCACTCGCCATGCCGATCAACGTGCATGTGCAGATGCCGTCCTGCGTGCCCTCGGCGCCTGGGCTGGAGAATGCGGGTGCTGCACTGACGGTCGAGGACGTTGCCGAGGCGATGACCTGGGAAAACATCATCGGCCTGGGCGAGGTGATGAATTTCCCCGGTGTCGCCGCCAACAATCCGGTCATGTCGGGCGAGATCGCCGAAACGGTGAAAGCCGGCAAGACGGTGGGCGGGCACTACGCTTCCCGCGATCTTGGCCTGCCGTTCCACGGCTATGTCGCAGGCGGTCCAGAGGATGATCACGAGGGCACGCGCGCCGAAGACGCAATCGCCCGGGTGCGTCAGGGCATGAAGGCGATGCTTCGGCTTGGTTCCGCCTGGTACGATGTCGCCAGCCAGATCAAGGCGGTGACCGAGCAGGGCATAGACCCACGCAGCTTCATCCTATGCACCGACGATAGCCATTCCGGCACGCTGGTTCATGAGGGGCATATGGACCGCGTCGTGCGCCACGCCATCCAGCAGGGGCTGAAGCCGGTGACGGCGATCCAGATGGCGACGATCAACACCGCCCAGCACTTCCGCCTCGAGCGCGAGCTTGGCTCGATCACACCGGGCCGGCTGGCCGACGTGCTGATCGTCTCGGACCTGGCCGAACTCAAGATCGACGAGGTCTATGCGCGCGGCGTGCGGGTCGCCAAGGCCGGCAAGCTCGACATCGACATTCCCGCCTACGCCTATCCGGCCGATGCCAAGAAGACGGTGAAGCTGGGCAAGAAGCTCAAGGCCGTCGATTTCGACATCAAGGCACCGGAGGGCGCAAACGAGGTGCGCGTGCGTGTCATCGGCGTGATTGAGAACCAGGCACCGACGCGCGCACTGGAGGCCGATCTCGCCGTCGAGGACGGTCTGGTCGCCATGGACCGCCGCAACGACGTTTGCCAGATTGCGCTCGTCGAGCGCCATCGCGGCACCGGCACTGTGACCAACGCCTTTGTCTCAGGCTTCGGCTACATGAAGGACTGCGCGCTCGCCTCGACGGTCGCGCATGACAGCCATCACATGATCGTCGTCGGCACCAACAAGGCCGACATGGCGCTGGCCGCCAACCGGCTAGGGCAGGTCGGTGGCGGCGTGGTGCTGTTCTCCGAAGGCAAGGAACTTGCACTTGTCGAGATGCCGATCGCCGGCCTTATGTCGGACGAACGCGCCGAGATCGTTGCCGCCAAGGCCGACAAGCTGGTTCAGGCGATGCGCGACATGGGCTGCAGCCTTAACAATGCCTACATGCAGCATTCGCTGCTGGCGCTGGTGGTCATTCCGGAACTCAGGATTTCCGACGTCGGTCTGGTCGATGTGACGACCTTCGAAAAGGTCGACCTGTTTCTTTGAGGGTGATCAGCGCAAGGGGGGCCAGCAGCCCGGGCCCTCGCTCGCCTTTAGTTCAATCCGTCTCGGGAAAATGCTGATAATGCGCGCCGGTGACGCCGGCCGCATCCAGGGCCGCTTTCAGTTCCTCGCTGATAGCCGGCGTAGGCATCACGATAAACTTGTCGATCCAGACATGATGGACGCCGATCTGCGATCGATTGAAGACCAGTTCCTTCTTGCTGCCGTCCAGGTACCAGAGATTGCGAAACTCGAACGTCGTTTTCGCGCGATCGACTGTATCCAGGCGATTGCAAGGAACGAACCAGAAGCGGTCGGCGGCATGGCCGCCATCTTCCCATACAATCTCGATCGGAAAGAACTGATGGACATCAGGTTCGAAACTTTCGATGACGTCCTTGACCTTTGCGCTCACGGACAAACAGAAGGCGTCGTAGAAATCCGGAATCAGCCGCCTGGGCCCTGTGAGCTCGATTTTCGTGGGGATGTATGTCTCCTCGAACTGTCGGCCGTAATACGAGTAGCCGGGTCGAATTCGAACGCCGGCATCTCGCGTCAGATCAGCAGCTTGTATCTTGCTAACGTCCCCATCCAAGGYGCGGTAAATGTAGCTGTAAGTTTCTTTGTTCTCGTGACTGAGAAAACAAACCATTCAACACCCTTGCTCGTCGACCGGCTCCCAAGTGTTTGAGCAATTCTTCGCCGGAGTTTGCGAAATCATAGAATTGGATAGTCAGTCCGTCTCTGGAAAATGCTGATAGTGCGCGCCGGTAATGCCGGCTGCATCCAAGGCGGCTTTCAGCGTCTCGCTGATTGCCGGCGTCGGCATCACGATAAACTTGTCGATCCAGACATGATGGGCGCCGATCTGCGATCGACTGAAGACCAGTTCTTTCTTGCTGCCGTCCAGGAACCAGACGTTGCGAAATTCGAACGTCGTCTTGGCGCGATCGACGGTGTCCAGGCGATTGCAGGGAACGAACCAGAACCGGTCGGCGGCATGGCCGCCATCTTCCCATACAATCTCGATCGGAAAGAACTGATGGACATCGGGTTCGAAACTTTCGATGACGTCCTTGACCTTGGCGCTGATAAACAAAGCGTAGGCGTCGTAGAGATCCGGAATCTGCCGCTTAGGCCCTGAGAGTTCAATTTTGGTGGGGAGGTATGTCGCCTCAATCGGTCGGCCACAATACACGTAATTGGGCCTAATTCGAACGCCGACATCCCGCGTGAGATCAACTGGCTGAATCTTGTCGACGTCCCCATCCACGGCGTGGGCGACATAGCTGTAAATCTCTTCGCTCTTGTGACAGAGAAAATAGACC
>NZ_JBFUIP010000236.1:0-6295 GCF_056401815.1 Aminobacter sp. P4_D5
CAATACTATAGATGAATCTGACGGGCATTTTCAGCTCGTTGCGCTCTCTGGCGCACCTCGAACGGCGTTTGAGAAATTTGGGATGCCGCGCAACACAGCAATATTCGCGCCGACATTCAACGGCGAACGAGTAGTGAGAAGTGACGACATTCACCTCGACCCTCGCTATGGCAAGTCTGCGCCACATTTCGGTATGCCCGAGGAACACCTTCCAGTCCGAAGTTATCTAGCCGTTCCCGTTGTAGCTCGTTCGGGGGAAGTTCTCGGCGGATTGTTTTTCGGGCATGAGAGCCCCGGGATGTTTTCCAAAGAAACGGAACAAGTAGTCCAGACAATCGCAGCCCATGCCGCTGTTGCGATCGACAATGCCCAACTACAGATCGCCAGTAAACGAGACAATGCCGATCGGCKAAAGGCAGAGGTAACGATTGAGCATTTGGCATCGATCGTCGAAAATACCAACGACTCCGTCATAAGCACCGATCTGCACAGCATAATCAGCAGTTGGAACAAGGGGGCCGAACGCCTTTTTGGCTATACCGCGAGCGAAGTTATGGGCAAGACCGTCACGATCTTGATCCCGCCAGAACTGAAGAATGAAGAGGCCGGGATTTTAGACAGAATTCGCAAAGGGGAGCGGATTGAACATTACGAGACAAAGCGCTTACGCAAGGATGGCGCTACTGTCGACGTGTCGCTAACTGTGTCTCCAATTCGTGATGCGGAACATCGCATTGTTGGCGCATCGAAAATCGCTCGCGACATAACTGAGCGGAAGAAATCGGAAGCGGCTCTCTCCAACCAGGTTCGCCAGCAGACCGCTCTCCATAGGCTTACCGAGCGGCTCCATCGCGCGAAAAGTATTGAAGACGCTTATGCCGCGGCGCTTGACGCCATCCAGACGGCCCTCGTTTGCACCAGGGCGTCAATTTTGCTTTTCGACGAGTCTGACACGATGCGATTTGTGGCGTCGCATGGTCTTTCCGACCGTTACCGCACGGCAGTTGATGGGCATTCGCCATGGAGTGTTTCAAGCCGGGATCCGGCACCAGTTTTCATGGAAGATGTTCGCCAGGCAGTTATATCGGAGGAACTCCGAACTACAATTCGGGATGAAGGCATTGGGGCGTTAGGCTTTTTTCCCTTGCTCACGGGGAAGAAGCTGATCGGAAAATTTATGACCTACTACGATGAACCGCACATCTTCACTGATCAAGACGCGGAACTGGCGCTGACGATTTCTCGGCAACTTGGTTTCAGCATCCAAAGAATTCGGTCCGACCGGGCGAGGCGTCAGGCGCAAGATGAACTGAGGGAGAAAGAGGCCAGGGAACGAGCCCGCGCGGCGGAACTACAGGCAATTATGGAAGCGGTGCCATCGCCTATTTGGATCGCGCGAACGAGCGACTGCAGTGTGATCGGCGGCAACCGGAGTTCCTTTGAACTGCTTCGGCTACCACCTGATGCCAACAGTTCCCTGTCTGCCGCACCTGATGAGCGACCCGTGCACTTCCAAGTCTATTCCGCAGGCACGAAGCTTAGTCCTAACGAGTTGCCCGTTCAGCGAGCCGCGCGCGGGGAGGAGGTAAGCAATTTCGAGCAAGAGATTCGTTTTTTAGACGGAACTTCCTGTCACCTGTTTGGCAATGCCACTCCATTACGGGATCCAACGGGGAAGCCTGTTGGAGCTGTCGCGGCATTTGTTGATATAACGGAACGTAAGCAAGTCGAGGCGGCCCTGAAGGAAAGCGAGGGGCGGCTTCAGTTGGCGCTTGATGCCGGACGGATGGGGGCTTGGGACTGGGATATCGAAACCGGTAAGATTGTTTGGTCACCCGGACTTGAACGGCTCCACGGCCTCGAACCAGGAGCTTTTGGCGGAACTGTCGCCGACTTCAAGCGAGATGTTCACTCTGATGATGTTGTCTTGGTCGAGCGGCAAATCCGTCAGTCGATTGACACTCAAAGCGACTATCATGTTTCGTACCGCATCTGTCTGCCCGACGAGACGATAAGATGGGTGGAGGCGTTTGGTCGGCACGTCCCATCGCGAGGTGGCAGCGGCAAGCGCCTTGCTGGCGTTTGCATGGATGTAACTGAACGCAAGGCCTCCGAGGCACAGCTAAGCTTATTGATCGCTGAGTTGAGCCATCGGGTCAAGAACACCCTTGCCACTGTGAATTCAATCGCTCGACAGTCCTTCGCATCGAACCCAGATATGGAAGAAGCTCAGCGTTCTTTCAGCGCGCGCATTCGCGCGCTTGGGCAAACCCATACCAGACTTGCCGAGTCGAACTGGGCAGGCGTTTCGCTAGACACGATCGTGCGTGACGAATTGGCCCCCTATCGCGAAGAGCGTGACGGCAACTTTGATATTTCAGGTCCGCATATAACGCTCACGCCAAAGCGTGCCTTGACCTTGGGAATGGCAATACACGAACTCGCCACGAATGCTGCAAAATATGGTGCACTTTCTACAGAGCATGGCGAAGTCAGAGTGACTTGGAATGTCGCTGGAAGGCCTCCTGTATTGAACATTCAGTGGCGCGAGGCGAACGGCCCGCGCGTCATGCGCCCAAAGCGTAGTGGCTTCGGACGCATGCTGTTGGAGCGCGTGCTTGTTGCCGAGTTCTCGGGGTCTGTGGCGCTCGATTTCGCAGAGAATGGACTTGTTTGTTCGATTGAGCTTCCGCTTGCCGAGTCAGTATGATGAATGAGCAATTGCCAAGAGTGTTGGTTGTCGAAGACGAACATTTGCTGGCGATCACATTGGTGGATGACCTTCAAGCTGCCGGATTCGTGCCGCTTGGACCCTATTCGACCTTGGCTAATGCCATCGAGGCGTCGCGAAATCTAGCTTTCGAAATGGCCACACTCGATGTCAATCTCAACGGTCAGTGGGTCTATCCCCTGGCGGAAGAGCTGGTGGCGCGAGGGATTCCGTTTCTTTTCCTCACAGGCTACGCACCCTCGGATTTGCCCGAGAAGTTCAGGGACCACCCCCGCATAACCAAACCGTACGATGCGGCCGTCCTCGATCGCCGGCTGCGCCGGCTTGTTGGGGCAGCATGAGGAGAACGGCTAGAGCGGCCTGTCGAAGCCTTGCTTGGCAGGCCGTTTCAGTTGGTACGGCACCGGGATCTCAGCGGTTTCTGTCTCGGTTGCATGAGCTTTGCTTCAGTTGGGCTGTCTTACTTATCCTTTGGAACATCTCGAGCGAGTAGATCCGCAAGTACGTAGGCCGCCCTACGAAGCAGATTTCGTATCTCGAACTCGGATGGAATTTCGAGGCTATCAGCTGTTTCGAGTAACTCGACGACCAAGTCGACGCCTTGCTGGTGCAGTACGGGCAAGACAACCTCCAGATTGCGCGGGGATGCCCTAGTTCGTTGGTGCCCGCGGATCGCCTCACCTTAGCAGATTGTGGCTTTTTCTGCGGGGCCCTCGCGAGACATATTCTTCTTCTATGTGTCAAAGCACGGCGCTGCAGACCGGAGTAGGGGGGCCGGGCCGGTCTACAGTGCCGATTTATGCGACGGCGAGGCGATGACGCGCCACAAAACAAAACAGAGAACGGCAAAGTACCGGCTCGGCGGAAGCATCACTGGGTAGCCAATGCGGTCAAGTCGGCCTGATCTCGCGATGGAGAGCGTCTCCGGGAATGCTCTGACGCGCTCACCCGCCCAACTCCTACGGCACGAAGCGGGGTTGCCAGACTACGGCTCCCTTCCGAGTTACCATGCCGATATCGAAGCGAGGCAGTCGCCTTGGTCCATTACTGATCTATTGAGCGCGGTCGAAGCGGATCGACTGCGATATGAACCAGGTCACGGTTGGGCCTATTCAAATATCGGCTACCTAGAGGTCGCCAGATTGATCAAGAAAGCATCGGAGCTGTCCCTAACCGATGCTCTTGCCGAGCTCGTCTTCATTCCCGCCGAGCTTGCCTCAGCCAGGCTCGCCATCACTCCGGCTGATTTGGCAGATGTTCACATGGGCGATGTGGTCGGTTACCATCCGGGTTGGGTCTACCACGGACTGGTCGTGGGTACGGCGATAGACGCGGCCCGTCTTCTTCGCCGCTTATTGTCAGGCGATCTTGTTAGACCCGACTCGCTCTCCAGAATGCTCGAACCTAAACCGCTCCCCAATTTCGCTCGGAGCTTCATCCCGATTCTGCATACGGAATGGGACTGATGTTGTGGGCAACGAACCCGCTCGGCCATCCCATCGGACACAGTTGAAGTGGTCCAGGAAGTCGGATCGCTGTCTACGCGCAACAGGGAACAACCTGCGTCGTTTGGGCGGCTACGGCATCTGGTGCCAATCCCGAGGCGGAGGTCTTTCGAAGTCTGTGGAACGGCCGCATCTGAAGTGGGCCTGTCCGCGCAGGGCAGGTTGAACCTTCGTCCCTTTCTGCGGAACCACCGTTGTTTGGCTAGCGTTTATAACGGAAGCGTGTGTGTGCGACCCCTCTAGCACCGCGCTTCAGCATGGGGCCTGCCGGAGACCTCCCGGCAGGCCTTACTTTTAAGGCGAACCGGATTTTCAAGCCCAGCTGTTTCTTTGCTGTTCCAAGGGGGAGGGCTGCCGCGCGAAATTCTCCAGGTCGGTTCCCTCGGGCTATATTGACCGCAGCGGGGCCGTTGGCGAGTATCGCGCAGGCCCTGCACTTGGGTCGATTCCCAGACGAGTCCCCACGGGACGAAGCAGTGACACCGCGATTTGCTAGTCAATCAGCGTCTGATCATGCCTTGCTTGGCCGTGTGTTTCGCGAGACCTCTGGGTGCGGTCACGTCCCGTGCCTTAGCCAGGCGGTGCTGGCGGCAACTCGTAGAGAGTAAAGCCGTCCTGTCGGTCGCGTGCGACGTAGCCGATGATACCGAACCACCGAGCCACATCTGGGCGATCTTGCCAGCCCCGCGACTGGATTGGGACGTTGCCAGCAAGCTGTTGAATCCTGCGGATGTGCCGCTTGCAAAAGCGCACTGTCGCAGCCGTGAAGAACTCATCATGGGCAGCAAACAACGTTTCCGCGGCATCCGAATGTTCATGCCAGGCGATGATTGCCACTGTGCGGTCTCCTTCGACCAGCGCGTGCGCACGCCCTTCCTTCAGATTCATCATCAGGTTGTCGTGGGCGGATTTCGCATCTTTGCCTGCGGCGGCATATTCTTCTGACATTCGCGTGGACAGGTCGTGGAAGACTACCTCGAGATCTCCTACAGTTGCTGTTCGTGCTCTCATGTCTCCTCCTTGCCCCGAGGCAGCAGTTTGCCTCACGAAGGCGATATGTCCAGCAAAAGACATCTTTTCCGATAGCCGCCGACAGCATTACGTGCGGCAATCTCTGAACGTCAGCCATCGTGAATAACGTAGCCGAAAACCGCCGATCCGCTTCCGGCACCCCCGAGCGACTGTATCGCCGCCGGCATCGCGATGGGTCGTAAATTGCTAACGGAGCTGCGTAGATTGATGCAAACGTCCCAATGGCTGGGAGAAAGGCGGCCTAGACGGACAGTCCGCATGCCTCCGAGCCCGGCTTGGATCGCACTTCCGGGAATACAACGCGGATCACCGCACTGTGCCAATCTTGCCGAGGAATGAAGGTCTAGCCTACACCGCCTATCCCGGACCTGGATCAACTGATGTGAGACCGCGCGGGGGCAATCGCGGCATCTGGCCTGTTGGGATGTGTGAGCAGTGCAATGAGCAAATCGTCGACGCGTTCATTTTTTCGATTGCTTGCTGCGATGGTCACGGTGTCCGGCCTGGGCGGTTGCACCGGTATTTCCTACTACGCGCAATCCTTGAACGGTCACGTACAGATCATGACGGCGCGCCAGGATGTCGGCAAATTGATCGACGATCCTTCGACCCCAGAGGCGTTACGGGCCCGAATGTCATCGGCGAGCGCTGTACGGCAGTTTGCGACGGACGCACTGGCGTTGCCCGACAACAACAGCTACCGCACCTATGTCGATATCGGTCGGGACGCTGTGACATGGGCCGTGTTCGCCGCGCCGGAATTCTCGCTGACGCCACGAATATGGTGCTTTCCGGTTTTCGGCTGCGTTCCCTACCGGGGATATTTTTCCAAAAAGTCCGCGACTGAAACTGCCGAGGAACTTCAACGACAGGGGCTGGATGTTTATGTTACGGGCATCACCGCGTATTCCACCCTGGGCTGGTCAAGTGACCCGCTGCTAAACACGATGCTCAACCAAAATGAAACGTATCTCGCGGGGCTGGTGTTTCATGAGCTGGCCCACCAGCGCGTCTATGTGCATGACGA
>NZ_JBFUIP010000237.1:0-6233 GCF_056401815.1 Aminobacter sp. P4_D5
GCATAGCATAGCCATGTGGAACCGGATCGAGCGCATTGCTCAGCCCGCGGCCKAGGCGCTGACCTTGGCCGAAGTCAAAGAGCAGCTTCGGATCGACCAGGGCAATGACGACGACAAGCCATTCCTCGAGCGGTGCATCAAAGCTGCTCGGGAAATGGTCGAAGGACCGGACGGTGCCGGTATTGCAATCATGTCAGCTGGCTGGCGCCTCAAACTCGAGTGCTTCCCTGCAGAAATCCGGATACCAATGGGCCCGGTCCTGTCGATCGAAGCCATCAAGTACATGGACGCCACCGGCACGGCTCAGACGCTCAGCGCCGGTGATTATCAATGGCGCGCTGATCGGTTCGAGGCGTTCATATCGCCTGCCTATGGCAAGGCATGGCCCGCCGCGCGCCAGATGTATGATGCGGTCACGGTCGAGTTCGTAGCTGGGTTTCCTGGCACCGGTGCCGATCCGGTCGACCTGAAGATGATCCCTGAAAGCCTGCGCATAGCGATGCTGATGCTGATCGCGCATTGGGATGAAAACCGCGAAACTTCGGTCGTAGGTGAAGTGCCTGCCGAGATCGCGTTTGGCTACGAAGCCATCGTGAACAGGTTCCGTGTCGGACGGATCGCGTGATGTGGGTCCGCTTCACCGCTGTGTTCCGCTGGTCGCCGCCCGAACTCAACAACACCTGGTCACAGGTCATTCAGCCGTCGACGCAGAATGTGACGACGGCATGCGGCGAGGCGGCGATCGCAGCCGGGAAAGCGGTGCCCACAAAGGCACCCCGAAAGGGTCAGGCTATTTTGCCTTGCGAACCTTAGCGGCTGGCTTTGCCGCTACAGCGGCGCCGGGCTTGCGTCCGAGGCCCATCGTCTTGGCTAGAGCCGAACGTGCGGCCGCATAGGCCGGTGCGACCATAGGATAGTCCGACGGCAGGTTCCACTTGGTACGGTATTCGTCAGGCGTCATGTTGAAGTGCACTCCCAAGTGGCGCTTGAGCGACTTGAACTTTTTGCCGTCTTCGAGGCAGATGAGGTAATCGTCTGTAATCGACTTTTTGATCGATACGGCTGGCACCTGCTTTTCTTCTGGCGCGGTCTGCGGCGCTTTCAAAGTTGTCAGCGACGCATGAATGCTGGCAATCAAGCTCGGCAATTCGGCAGCGGGAACTGGGTTGTTCGAGACATAAGACGAAATAACGTCTGCAGTTAGTTCGATCAACGCGTTTTGATTTACCAGTTCCATATCAGACATAATTCGCTCCAGTAAGTAAGGCCAGCGGCTTTACTACAGCGCTAAGTCCTCCAAAACAAGAGACTCGTTGATGGTCAAACGTTCGGGCGCCGGCCAACTGAGAAATCGTATCCACTGCCAGGTCAAGGGACCGGCGACCGACGAATTCAACAATCCGGTTCCGGGTGGCAGTGTCTGGGCAACACAGTTCACGGTTCGCGCCGGCTTTCGTCCGCGCAATGGCGGCGAGACCGTCATAGCTGGCCGATTGCAAGGTGTGCAGCCGTATATCGTCACGATCCGGCAGAGCAGCGTGACGCGGCAGATTACACCCGGCTGGCGACTGGTCGACGCGAACGATGCCAAGCGCATTTTCAATGTGAAGTCGCTGGCCGATCCCGACGACAGGGGCGCATGGCTGGAGTTGCTTGTCGAGCAGGGGACGGCGAGCTGATGGCGATCAAGGCCAAGATGCTCGGTCGCGAAGCTGTCATGCGCCGATTGCGCAAGCTTGTGCCGGACGCCGAGAAGGAAGCGGCAACGGCCCAGCTTGAGGCCGCGACAGAACTGGCGACAGCAATCGAA
Source organism: Aminobacter sp. P4_D5 (assembly GCF_056401815.1). Lineage (NCBI taxonomy): Bacteria > Pseudomonadati > Pseudomonadota > Alphaproteobacteria > Hyphomicrobiales > Phyllobacteriaceae > Aminobacter > Aminobacter sp. P4_D5. Next base: position 1,811 of record NZ_JBFUIP010000237.1, read on the forward strand.
ATGAGAGCTCCACTCGGTGAAACCGGTGATTATCGCGCCAGCATCGAGGGGGGACGTCTGGCCGACAAGTCGCAGAAGGCTGTGCTCGGATCGACCTCGAAAGACCCGAATGCAACCGGCATCTTCGCTGACTACGTCTGGCGGTTTCTGGAGTTCGGCACCATCAAGATGGCGGCCCAGCCGCACGTCTTTCCAACCTATCGCGGCATGAAAAAGCGCATCCGCCGCAAAGTGGCGGGGGCGGTCAACAAGGCAGTCCGCAAGGCGAAATCCTAATGGCCTCACCTCAACGCGAACTGGTCGGAACCGCAATGGCGCGGCTCCGGGCCGCACCGGCCGTGACGGCGCTTGTCGGGGCACGCATCAACTATCGCCGGCCAGAAACGGAAGACTTTCCGCAGATCGCTGGTTTCGACACCTTTGGCATTCGAGACGACGCCACTTGTGTCACCGGTACCGAGATCACCATGAACGTCCATGTCTGGACGCGCGACGGGATGGACCCGCTTCAGGACGCTCGTGCCATTGCGCATGAGGTGGCCGTCGCGTTGCATGACTATCCGCTCGCTCTGCCGTCAAACCACCTCGTGACGCTGGAGCACCGAGGCGAGCGCGTCTTCTACGACCCGGACGGCCTCACCGGCCATGGTGTCGTCGAGTTTCGAGCGATCACGCAATCCAACTGATCCCGGCGCTGCCGGACCATCCCACGAAAGGAAACGACCATGCCCCAGCAAAAGGGACGTACCCTGTTGATCAAAATCGGCAATGACGACGCCGATCCCGGCCCGGAGACCTTTTCCAATCTCTGCGGCCTGACCACTCGCAGCTTCAGCATGTCCGCCAACGACGTCGATACGACTATTCCAGATTGCAACAACCCTGGCGGCCCAGTCATCAAGACAGGCGAGCCTGGCATCCAGAGCCGCACATTTTCCGGCAACGGCAAGTTTGTTTCCGGCGCAAACTCGAAGAAACTTCTCGACCATGTTCGTGCTGGAGAGGTTTTCAACGCCCAGATCATCGTTCCCGGCGACGGCACTTATACAGGCCCCTGGTACGTGACGGATTGGGAATTCAGCGGTGAAATGGAAGGCAACATGGACTTCTCCGCTACGTTCAACCCGGCAAGCCCGCCAGCCTTCGTTGCCGAGGTTTGATCATGTCGGATATTTCCGTCAATGGCGCGCGGGGCGAAGTTGCCTTACGCGTCGGCTCCGTGGATCTGGTCATCGCGGCCGAGATCGGGCGGCTTGCTGCAGTGTCGACTGCGCTGGACTGCAAGTCGTTCGTTGATCTGTATCAGCGCCTGCTCGGCGTGGAGATCGCTGCGACAATGGCCGGCGTCCAGCATCTGACCATTAAAGGCGACGCGGCGGCGGCTATGCGAGAGTTGAAGCTGCGCGACTTTCCAGCCTGCAAGACCGCATTTGCCACAGCCCTCGGTCACCACCTCGGCGATGACGCGGGAAAAGTCGGAGCCGCCGGCGAGGCGGCGCCAAGACGTCGTCGAATGAAGGCCTAGAAACCCTTCCATGGCGGGAGTGGCTGCGCACGGCAGTTGGCCCGCTTCAATGGCGCCCAGTCGACTTTTGGGCGGCAACGGTCGGCGAGTTCTTCGATGCGATCGATGCGTTCAATGAGATGCACCGTGGACCGGCACAACCGGAAGCGCCGAGCGATGACGAGATGGCGAAGCTGCTGGAGAAGTATGGCTGATGGCCCAAGACCTTGAACAGCTTGTTCTGTCGATCTCGGCAGATACTGCACAAATGCGAAGGGCACTCAAGAAGCTCGAAGGTGACACGAGTGCCAGCACCAAGAAAATCGAACGTCAGTTTGATGGTCTCGGCAAGAAGATCGGGCGTTCATTCGATGGTATCGGGCGCTCGGCAAGAGGCATGGTGGCCGGCCTTGCTGCCGCTTTTACCCTTCGTGAAGCGCAACAGCTTATTGATGCCTCCACCCGCATACAAAACGCGCTGAAAGTCGCCGGCCTCCAAGGCGCGGAGTTGACCCGGGTCTATGATCGGTTGTTCGAAAGCGCCCAGCGGAACGCCGCGCCGCTCGAAAGCCTGGTGACGCTTTTTGGCCGAGCGGCAATCGTCCAGAAAGAACTTGGCGTTTCGACCGAAGAACTGCTCGGTTTCACCGACAATGTCGCCCTGGCGCTCCGGGTGGCTGGAACCGATGCGCAGACCGCGTCTGGCGCGTTGCTGCAATTGTCGCAGGCGCTCGGCTCTGGCACGGTTCGAGCTGAAGAGTTCAACAGCATCCTTGAGGGTGCCTTGCCTATCGCCCAGGCGGCGGCGGCTGGCCTGGATGAGGCGGGCGGCTCGGTTGCCAAGCTTCGTCAACTGGTAGTGGACGGCAAGGTCTCGTCTGAGGCGTTCTTTCGATCATTCGAAGCCGGTAGTGCGACGCTCAAAGCCAAGGTCGCGGACGCAGCCCTTACGACGAGCCAGTCAACCGAAAAACTCTGGAACGCACTCATCAAGGCCGCCGGTGAATTCGATAAGACCACGGGGGCCAGCCAGCGATTTGCCGGAGGCCTCTCAAATATAGCTGACGCTATCGCGGCATTCGACATGTCCGGCTTCATTGCCGAGATACAGCGCGGCGGAGACGCCTTGGAGACGTTTCTGAACAGGGTCGGAAACGCCAATATCTTCAAGAATTTCAATGATTATTTCGGGCTCAACAGCCCGGAAAATCTCGCCAAATACGGTATGACCCGCTCGCCTACTATCGGGCCTGAAAAGGTCGCCGTCGCAAGCGGCAAGGGCGAGGCTGTCACCAGCCCGGTTGATCGTCGCATCGACGAGGCCTTTGCAACCCCGACCAAGTCGACTGTGTCACTGAAGGATTTCGACCCACCTGTCGGGTCCGGGAAAGGCAAGAAATCCGCCAAGGAACGTGCCGACGAATATCAGCGACTGTCGCAGCGCATCGCCGAAACGACGGCCGAACTGGTCGCCGAGACTGAAGCGCAGCGCCAGCTCAATCCGCTGATCGATGACTATGGCTATGCCGCCGAGAAGGCGCGCATGGAACGCGAATTGCTGAACGCGGCCGAGGAAGCTGGCAAAAAGATCACGCCCCAACTACGGGCTGAGATTGCCGCGCTTGCCGATCAGTATGCGACCGCCGGTGTCGAAAGCGCCAAGCTGGCCGATAGCCAGGATGAACTTCGATCGCGCATGGAGGACTTCAGGAGCCTCGGCAAGGACGTGGTCGGCGGGTTCATCTCAGACCTCCAGGACGGCACGGACGCGCTGGACGCTGTCGCTAACGCCCTCCGCAAAGTCGGTGCGGAATTGATCAATAGCGGTCTCGAAAGCCTCTTCGGCAAGAGCGGGAGCGGCAACTGGGTAAGCGGCTTGTTTTCCTCTTTGTTTGGCGGTGGTGGCGGTGGCTCGGACCCTTGGGGCGGCATGCGTGAAAACGGCGGGCCGGTGCAGAAGGGCAAGGCCTACGTCGTCGGCGARAAGCGWCCCGAACTGTTYGTGCCGGGGCAGTCAGGCACGATCATTCCGCAGGTGCCTCARATGCCGAAGGTGGTAGCAGGTGGTGGCGGCCGGCCTGTCGTGGTCAATTTCAACCCGGTAATCGAYAACCGCGGCGCATCTGCGGAAGCGGTAGCGCGCAACGAACAGCAGTTGGCGAAGATGCGRGCGGAACTGCCTTCGCTGGTGATCACCGCTGTGCGAGAGGCCAACAGCACGAATGTGAAGTTCTGATGAGCATCACCTATCCTCTCGACATTCTCGCGGGTTTTCCCGGCTGGTCGACCGAGTTCGAATTGCTTTACCGACAGGAGCAATCGCGGCAGGCGAACGGCCGAACGATCGTGAARGATATGGGTTCGCCGCTGTGGCGGGCTTCGTATCAGTCGCGAAGCCTGAAGCCCAATGATCTCGACGCTTGGCGGGCACGGCTGGCATCGCTTGAGAACGGGCTGCAGACGTTCAAGGGGTATCCGCTTTCCCGGTGTCGCCCGATCAAACATCCGGGCTCRTCGRCCCTGCCTACCGGCTCGCTGTTTTCGATCGATGCTAACCGGAAGGCCATTCGGATCACGGCGCTGACAGGCGTTTCGTTGAGCGTTGGCGACATGATCCAGATTGGCACCAAAGACCTACATCAGGTCATGGAGTCGGTAGACGGCCCGGTGACCGCCTTGTTTGAAGTGCGTCCGCACATCTGGCCGGGCGTTGCAATGGGTGCGGCCGTGACGATCGTGAAGCCGGCGTGCAGCATGGCAATCGTACCGGGCAGCGTGAGCAGCACCGCCGACATGTCGACGGGCCGTGGCGCAATCAGCTTTCAGGCGGTGGAGGCGCGGTGATGGCGGTTAGTGGATCGTTCCGCTCCAGTCCTCAAGGAACGTATTCATCCCGTCCCGCTCGACAGTGCGCTCGAA
>NZ_JBFUIP010000238.1:0-6204 GCF_056401815.1 Aminobacter sp. P4_D5
CCCTTGGGGTGACAACGTCCCTCATCTGCAATGGCTCCGCCGCCGACGCAGGCCCGGCCTTGCTTGCTTCTTCGCCGCGCGGATTGGTGGAAGGTCTGCCTTGCGTGTCTCGCGTAGGTTCTCCTGTAGCTGTCGCGCGCGTCTTAACTGCCGGTTGGACACCGTCGGCATCTTCTGCTCGTTTCAGCAAATCTTGAAAGGAACGGATGGCGGCAAAGCGAGCACCCTTAAGCTGCCCTGCGAGCCTCGACAGGTCGTTTGGACCGTGCGGGGCTCAACCCTGCGAAAAAACTTCTGAAAAGCGCCAAGCCGGCGCTAAAGCCTTGAACTAGAACGCCTTGGGCCGAGGAACGGAACCAAACAAGTCGTGCCGCGTCATATAGGCAGGTTTCCGTCCGGAGTGAAATCGATGATCAGGCTCCTAGTTGTCGCCGCAGCGTTCCTCCTCGCTTGCGGCGGGTCGGAAGCGGCTAAGCTGGACCTGACCGCCGTCAACCAGGCTCAATACGCCTCCGACGGACCAAAAGGTTTCAGCTCAGCGGTTCTGAAGGCGCAAATTCTTTTGGATCGTGCGCGCTTCTCGCCGGGCCTGATCGACGGCCGCCTCGGAGAGAACTTCGCCAGTGCGGTCAGGGCCTTCCAGACGGCGAATGGATTCCCTGCCGATGGCAAGCTCACTCGGGAGACCTGGGATAAGCTGTTGGCAACCTCCTCGAGCCCAGCCCTGGTCACCTATGAGCTGACCCGCAAGGATCTGCGCGGACCYTTTACCAAGCGAATTCCGGCTCGCCTGGAGCGGATGGCCCGCCTGTCGAGGCTCGGCTATCGCGATGCGGCCGAGAAGTTGGCGGAGCGCTTCCATATCAGCGAACAACTGTTCCGAAGGCTCAACCCTAGCATCGGCCTCAGGAAGGCCGGCACGAAGTTGCTGGTCCCTGATGTTGGCCGGAGCGATCCTCCCGCCGCCATTGCCGGGGTTGAGGTCGACAAGGGGGCTCGCGTGGTGCGTGTGCTCGATCCTTCCGGTAAAGCGCTGGCAGTCTATCCTGCCTCGATCGGCAGCGACGACAAGCCGGCGCCGAGTGGCCAGGCAGAGGTCAAACGCGTGGTGCGCAATCCGACCTATCACTACGATCCCGACTTCGCTTTCAAGGGCGTCAAGACCAAGCGACCGTTCACCATTGCTGCCGGACCGAACAATCCGGTGGGATCCATCTGGATCGATCTTTCTATCGAAAGCTTCGGCATTCATGGCACGCCCGAACCCGGCAAGATCGGAAAAACCTTCTCGCATGGCTGCATCAGGCTGACTAACTGGGACGCCGAAGACCTCGCCTCTATGGTGCAAAAGAGCACGAAAGTTAGCTTCAAGGACGAAATGGCGGACGCTGGCGACAAGCCTAAGTAGGAAACACCGCACTTAAGCAGATTAATGTTGATCTACTCTCCCATGTCGGAGTTTGGTGCACCAGCGAGCCTTTGTGTCGAAGAAGGACCAGAAGCGATTGGTGGCTAGTCAACGGTATTGGATACTTGACCGCTTCAGCCATGGTGGCGCGACAGCTTAACGACCGGCAAATCAAGGCACTCCCTCGTCAAACCCAACCGCCAGGCCGGCATCAAGCGCAGCTTTGGTAACCAGATCGGCCAACGTCGGACTTGTGGACTAGCCAAGCAGCATCACTCGTCATAATCATCATCAAGTCTTGGGAAAAATACCGATGGACTGAAATCAATGTTCTTCATGACCACCTGCGGGCAATGGACAACAAGACTAGTCCGCTGCATTCGAGGGTGCATTTCTGACACGGGCGATAGGACTTCGCGATGAGTGGAAAGAAGCCCCTTGTCGGCTACGCTGTCTATTGGCCCCCAGTGCCGGGGCTTCCGTAACTTGCAGTGACCTTTGTACCAGACGGCAGGGTTGAAGCACGACAGTTCGCGACCGCGGATGCAGCCGAGGGTTACACTCGTGAGATGGCCAGGGGGCTCACCCCACAGTCGAGCAAACACTGACTATCGCCAGCCTCTTGCTTGAGCCTCTTTAGCAGGTCGTCGTCATTGGCGTAGCTCTTGCCTGAACCGTTGATCTCCAAAGCCTGCAGTTCAAGCGTGTGCGGCAGGGCCTTCGGCCGCCCTCTGGGTACTGCGTCGGACGAGGTCTCACGCCAGGTTCACTACCGATATCATGATCATCGAAGATGAGCCGCCGATCGCCATGAAGGAGCATTTGGTCACGAGCTCGGACTTGCGTGACAGGGATTCTACAATGAGGCCATCGACCTCTATAGTAGGACAGCGCCGAAAGTGTTTCTGGCGGACATCCAGCTTGGCGTTGCGCTCGCAGTTCCGTCAGATGCTAGAGCGACCGACAGATAGAGGGAAGCCGGTCAATAGCGGATAGTGAAGATCGGTGGCCGAAACTCTTCTTCTCAACCTGTCCATGGGCAGAACGATTTAGTGGGTGCCCGCTTGGCTGAATACAGCCGTTCCGTCGTCCTTCCGCACCTCCACCGCTACGATACCTTCGTGCTTTCTACCGGAGAAGGCAGGCAGCGCGTGCTCCCGTGCGGCCTTCTCGGCGTCGAACGGCACTTTTTCGACAATGCCCTGTTTGCCGTACCAAATCAGCGTGTAGGCCACCGTTGGGAAGTTCCTTTTTAGTCGTTCTCTCTAACCCGCAGTGACATGGGAGCGCTCGATTTGGACCATCCCGCGCATCTCTTCCACGATTGTCCTGCAATGCGACGGAAAAGTCGAACTGAACCGCCTGGGCCTGCATTTCACAATGGTCCTGCCGCTCCGCGACACCAGGCCTCCTAATCTGACCGGGGGCCTTTCCGCCTTTTGCTTTGGCAATAGCGGGAGTAACGTATCGCTGGTATTGATGTCGCCTATTTCCAGCACAGGCGCCGCAGATGACATCCGATGCAGATAAAGCCGAGGCTGTCGAGCAACTGCTTGATACACCTGACCTTGCCACTGCGCTGGAAAGCGAACAATTCAAGAAATTCCTCGACCAAGTGCCGATTGCCATAGCGGTCTCAGACCTGAAGGCGAAGGAGCGCGTTGTCTATGCCAATCCGGAATTTGAAAAACTCTCGGGCCTGACGGCGTCCGGCCTTACCCGGCAAAACTGGTCCGCACTTTCCGGCGTTGGCCTCCACCAGCAAAAGGACCGGCCCCTGGCCGAGGCCGTGATCGAGGAAACCGATTTCGTGGGCACCTTCCGGCTTGAGGGCGACGCGGATAAGCAGGCGCTTGTTGACGTCTATTCCAATCTTATCGAGGACGACAACGGCAAGATCTGCTTTCGGCTGGTGGCGCTTGTCGACGTGTCGGCTCATGGCGATACTGAGGATACGCGCTCGGTCGAAGAGCGCGTGCGCGAAAAGGACACGCTGCTGCGCGAGTTGCAGCAYCGYGTGAARAACAAYYTGCAGATGATCACCGCGCTGATCCGTCTGGAAACCCGAAATGCCACAGAGCCGGACCAGAAGCGCTTCGAGAGGCTCGCCGGCCGCGTCGACGCGCTCGCCATCCTCTACCAGACGCTGTCTGCTGACGCGCAGAAGGAAGAGGTGGATCTCGGGGTCTATCTCAGCCAAATCGCGTCAGCGGTGATGACCTCGCATGCGGTCGAGGGTATTCGACTCGACATGAAGGTTGATACCTATCCGGTCTCTATCAACGTCGCCATGCCGACAGGGTTGGTGGTAAACGAGCTGCTGACCAATGCGCTTAAACATGCCTTCCGCGGGCGTGACGGTGGTACAATAACCCTACACAGCATCGTCAACGGCGATGGTTGCAGGATCATCGTTGCGGACGACGGGATCGGGCTGCCTGAAGGGGAGAGCTGGCCCAAGCATGGTAAGCTGGGGGCGCTGATTGCTCACTCGCTGACTGAAAACGCCAAGGCGGAATTCGACGTCAACTCAAGCGCCACGGAGGGAACCAGGGTAGCCATCGTTTTCAAACGGTCGGCTGCTGCCGCAGCGAACTGACGCCACCAATGGCGGAGAGCACACGCTCGATGCGCCGCTCAATCTTCGAGCGTGATCTGTTGCCGATCTGGCGAAACCGCCTGCTCACCGAAATCACGCCCGACGATCTGCGTGCGCATTGCGTGAAGATTGTCGAGCGCGGTGCGCCGGCAACCGCAATCCATGTCCGAGATATCCTCAAACAGATTTATCTGCACGGGGAGAAGATTTCCAACCCCGCAGACGATGTTGGTCCCGCTTCAATCGCCCATTTCGTGCCGCGAGATCGTTAGCTGCGCTGCAGCCTGCCAGGCCGACGGGTCCGGCCAGCCCGGGATGGCATACTTGAGGTCGACGACCGAAACGGCCGCTTCCCAACAACACGATCCCGTAAGCTGCCCGTCCGTTCTCGGCCCCACAGCGGCCCCTTACTGGCCCTGAGTTGCGCTGCAGGGGTAAAATGAGGGGCTCTCGGCAGCTGGCTGGTCTGGCACTCAGCTGCGTTCCACGAATTTTCATCTAGAAAGCCTAGCTACGACGTCGCGCGGGAGTAGGCCATTCGCTTCTCTTCCTAGACCTATAGCCGGGTCGGACCCCTTGATCGGCTGGCATGTGCGCATTCGGCATCAAAACGGGCAAACTAATTTGGGCCGTAGACAAGAAGCGGGAGCCGCCCCGCCAAACGACTGTTGGGGAAGCACACTCGTGGCGAGCTGTGGCTTTGATTGCCGCCTAGATGGCATCAGCGGGCTCACGGATCTGCTCTGCCGGAATCGAAGCCTGCCGGCTCGGTACACTCCGAGGCGGGCGCGGAGTGTGGGTTCCGATCATCCGCTATTCGTCCGAGATCAGTTGGTAGCGGAAACGATTCCGGATGTGGTCATTAAAGAAGCGACCTTTTGCAAAGGCGCTTTGGAAATCATGATAGATTTCCTGAGGAACAGCCTCGTAGTCATAGCGTTTGCCGCTCGCGACGAACCACACAGAAAGTATCCGGGTCTCGGGATCATACTCGCTCCTGCGAATCGAAGACGACGGCATGACGACTTCGCTAGACCAGTGCGATCGGCATGTAGCGGATGATAACCTTGTCCTGCCGGAACCGGCGTTCGAGATCGGAGCGTCGGCTGTGCCAATCCGACAAGTCGATCTCCTCCGTCATCACCTCGAAGATGACTATGTCGTCGCTGTCGGATTCCGCGCCTTGCCGCCATAAACCCTCCGCTGGTGCCTGAAGATAAGCCGTAACGCCTTCAAAACGGCTCGCCAGTTCTTCCTTCCCGCGTTCAAAGTCTTCCCGCGCGAATGGCTTGCCGGCATTGTCGGCGCGGGGAAGCAGGATTTGGCAAAGGTGCATGGCGGCCACTCGCTGAAAAGCATTCAACGATTGCTAAGCCCATGCGTTCCGTTGTGTAAGGGCTTCGTTTTCACCGAGTGTAGCCACTGGAACCGGCGACTTGCGCGCTACCCTACCGCATCAGGCCCGCTGAGTGGCGAGCATCCTCGATGACCTTTTTTACCGCTTGAGCTGCGAACCTTCCAAGCCGATGCGAGCCTGCTCCACAGGCTTGGCCGTCGCCGCGGCCAAAGCGCCGCCGTGATCGCTCCGGCGCTAGGGCTTGAGGACGACTTTGATGCAGCCGTCCTTCTTGTCGTTGAATATCTTGTAGAGATCTGGACCCTCTTCGAGGCTCGCTGTGTGGGTAACAACGAAGGACGGGTCGATGTCGCCGTTCTCAATGTGAGCAAGCAGTTTGGGCAAATAACCCTGGACCGGCGTCTGTGCCATGCGCATGRTCAATCCCCGGTTGATGGCGGAGCCGAAAGGGATCTTGTCAAGGAAGCCGCCATACACGCCGACAATGGAGACCGTGCCGAAATTGCGCGTGCAGTGTATGGCCTGGCGTAAGACGTGAGGCCGGTCGGTGCCCATAAATGTAGCGACCTTCACCCGGTCGACGATCGCGTAGAAGTTGGAATTTGCAAGCGGCTCGGTACCCACAGCATCGATGCAGGCATCAGCTCCGCGGCCCTTCGTGAGCTCCTGGATACGGTCGTAGACGTCTTCATCCACGAAATCGATCGTGATCGCGCCTGTAGCCCGCGCCAGTTCCAACCGCTCCGAAACCGAGTCGATCGCGATAACGCGCTCTGCCCCCAGCAAGAACGCGCTTCGGATTGCCATCTGTCCCACCGGCCCGCAGCCCCAGATGGCGAT
>NZ_JBFUIP010000239.1:0-6160 GCF_056401815.1 Aminobacter sp. P4_D5
GCCTCAACCGCATGAACGACACGATCGACGCAGCGCGTGTCGGCGGCAAGATCACGCTCGACAACGAGGATATCTACGATCCCAAGATCGACGTGGTCGAACTGCGCGCGCGTGTCGGCATGGTGTTCCAGAAGCCGAACCCGTTCCCCAAGTCGATCTACGAAAACGTCGCTTACGGCCCGCGCATCCATGGCCTGGCCAAGAACAAGGCCGAGCTCGACGTGATCGTCGAGAAGAGCCTGCAGAAGGCGGCTCTGTGGAACGAGGCCAAGGACCGTCTCAACGAGCCGGGCACCGGCCTGTCGGGCGGCCAGCAGCAGCGCTTGTGCATCGCGCGCGCCATTGCGGTGTCGCCCGAAGTGATCCTGATGGACGAGCCGTGCTCGGCACTCGATCCGATCGCTACCGCGAAGGTGGAGGAGCTGATCGACGAGCTGCGCGAGAACTACACGATCGTGATCGTGACGCACTCGATGCAGCAGGCGGCACGCGTGTCGCAGCGCACCGCGATGTTCCACCTCGGCTATCTCGTCGAGGAAGGCGCTACCGACAAGATGTTCACCAACCCCGACGACAAGCGGACGCAGGACTACATCACCGGCCGCTTCGGCTGAGTGGACGTTTTCGCCGCCGTATACGAGACGAGGAATAAATCATGGGCGAACATACAGTCCGGTCCTTCGACGAAGAACTCCAGCATGTCGACCAGCTCATCCGTGACATGGGCGATCTCGGCGGCTCGATGGTTGCCGGTGCCATCCGCGCGCTGTTGTCGTCCGACCAGGCGCTGGCGCAAAGCGTTGTCGCCGACGACACGATCATGGACGCCAAGCAGCGCGAACTCGACAACAGCGCCATCACGCTGATCGCCAAGCGCCAGCCGATGGCACAGGACCTGCGTGCCGTGGTTGGCGCCATCCGTATGGCGGGGGATCTCGAACGCATCGGCGACCTCGCCAAGAACATCGCCAAGCGTGTCGGCGCTGTCGGCCAGTCGCCGACGCCACGCAATCTTTCGCATTCGATCGATGCCATGGCACAGCTGGTGCTCGACCAGGTGCGGGGCGTCGTTGATCTCTATGTCGCGCGCCAGGCCGAGGGCCTGAAGAACCTGCGCGCCGACGACCAGAAGATCGACATCCAGTACAACGCGGTGTTCCGCGAGCTCCTGACCTACATGATGGAAGATCCGCGCAACATCACTGCCTGCACGCATCTGCTGTTCTGCGCCAAGAACCTGGAGCGCATTGGCGACCATGTCACCAATATCGCCGAGAACGCGTATTTCGTGGTGACCGGCACGCAGCTGCCGCTCCACCGGCCGAAGGTTGAAGAAACCACATCGCCGGTTTCGGCCACCTGAACTCCAACATGAAGGACTGCCGATGATCGCCCCCAAGATCATGGTCGTCGAGGACGAAGAGCCGCTGGGCGTGCTGCTTCGCTACAACCTCGAGTCCGAAGGCTACCAGGTCGAGGTCGTCACGCGTGGCGACGAGGCCGAAATACGGCTTCAGGAAAACGTGCCCGACCTTTTGGTGCTCGACTGGATGGTGCCGGCACTCTCCGGCATCGAGCTGTGCCGCAGGCTTCGGATGCGGCCCGACACCGAACGGCTGCCGATCATCATGCTGACGGCGCGTGGCGAAGAGAGCGACCGCGTGCGCGGGCTGTCGACTGGTGCCGACGACTATCTGGTCAAGCCGTTCTCGACGCCCGAGTTCATGGCACGGGTCAAGGCGTTGCTGCGCCGGGCCAAGCCCGAAGTGCTGTCTTCGATCCTCAAGGTCGGCGACATCATGCTCGACCGCGAGTCGCACCGGGTCTACCGCAAGAAGAGCGAGATCAAGCTCGGGCCAACCGAATTCCGGCTGCTGGAGTTCATGATGCGGCATCCCGGCCGGGTGTTTTCGCGCAGCCAGTTGCTCGACAATGTCTGGGGCGAGACGATCTACATCGACGAACGTACCGTCGACGTCCATGTCGGGCGCTTGCGTAAGGCAGTCAATACCGGCCGCATGCCCGACGTGATCCGCACCATCCGCGGCGCCGGCTACGCCATCCGCGAGGATTAGCGCCGCTGTTCCGTTCTTGCCGCAAGCGGCGAGCGCACCAGTGGCTGCGGCCAGCAGCAGATCAGGCCAATCGGCAGCGTGCCGCCATCGACGCCGAGCTCTACGCACTGCTGACCGCCCGGTCTGCGTGGTGGCGCTCAATCATGAAGATCGCCTGCGCCGCGAAGCTTTGGCGTCGGTCTGATGTAAACAACCTTCTGGTGATTGGAGTGTTGTTCTGCAAGAGCTCCGTCACATCCATTCTTTTGATGGACAACTTCTTCAAGAATGGCAGTTAAAGTTCCGACGATGACACTTTCGTGATCTCGGTGATACCAAAAATTGTCTGTTTTCATGCTAGTTGGCGCTCCGTGCGCAACTTTGTCTCGGTAATTGTTCTGGTGCTGATCACCATCCTCTACGGACTGCCCCTCGATCGGGCAGCGGCCGTAGGCATGAACATTGGCGAGCTGCCGGGCGTAACCTTGCAGGCTGAAGTTACAGCCGGATCCGATGGGTGTTTGCCATCCCCGGAGCGCTGTGTCGGTGAGTCCTCTGACGACCGCTTCGCCAGCACACACTGCCTGGGCGACTGCCCTGCCTGGCAGGCCCGCGTCGAGCTTCCCGCACCGACCCGCGCAGCGCTTTTGAAGCTGCTTCCAGATCCCATGCCGCGTCGCTTGGTGATCGCATCGCTCCTTCGGCCTCCGATCGCTGCCTGATTTCCGACCGTTCGGCCTTTGGCTGCCACCGTCCGGCTCGCACGCCAGCCCGCTCGGCGCCAATGCGCTTTTCTCGCGGCAACCGCGACATGACGCGTGCCCGCACGCATGAGCCGTCACCGGCCGGCGGATCGGTGCCGAACGGCCACATTCGCATGAACAACGACAGCGTCATCAACTTCCATGACTGCGTGTCGCTCGAAGTACAGGAAATGGTTCCAGGAGACTGCAAATGACTACGGGCACTTTCGAAACGAACGCCGCGGACTCCGCGCCCTTGCCCGGAGACGGCTCGGCACTGAGCCGCCGGCATTTTCTCAGCGGCGTAGCCGCGCTGGGAACGCTTGCGGTGTCCGGCTGCGTCAGCACCCAACAAGCGGCCGTGCCGGCCGCAAACGCACCGGTCAAAAAGGCGCCGCCGGTCGTCGACAGCAATGCCCTTGCGATGTACGGCCCGCTTCCGAACGAGCGGTTCCCAATCGCCGCAATCGACCTGACCAAGGTACCGAGCCGTTTCTATCGGCAGCAGGTCGACTATGCCACCGAAGAACCGGTCGGAACGCTCGTCGTCGACACGGACAACTTCTACCTCTACCTCGTCCAGCCAGGCGGGAAGGCCATGCGCTACGGGGTTGGACTTGGCCGGGCCGGTTTTACCTGGGCGGGAAGGGGCCGTATCGGTTGGAAGCAGGAATGGCCGAAATGGACGCCTCCAAACGAGATGATCGCGCGTCAGCCAGATCTCGCCCAGTGGAGCGCCGACAGGGGCGGCATGCCGCCAGGCCTTACAAATCCGCTGGGATCGCGGGCGCTCTACGTCTTCCAGGGCAAGGTCGACACGCTTTATCGCGTTCACGGAACGCCCGAATACTGGACCGTCGGAAAGGCGGTTTCGAGCGGCGGCGTTCGCCTCATGAACCAGGACATCATAGACCTGTATGAACGGGTGCCGAGCCAGTCTCCCATCCTCGTGCTGGGCGATCCGACCCAACCCCATTCGCACGAGGTCGCCAGCGACAGTGCTCGGCAAGCCGCCGGCTGATGTAACGGTCGCGCAGCAGGTTCTCGCCGGGCGGTTTGCGAAGCGCCGCCCGGCCAACCGTCATGGTTCCGTTGGAGGAATAAGCGATGCAGGGTGAACACACACTTTCCGGTCTGCGCGGAACCGCTGCCGGCTGGCATGGCCGCGACGTTCTCAAGGGGGTGGCCGTGGCTATCCTGAGCTTCGCAGCGCTGGGCACCGTTTCGGCGCTCTGGGACAATCCGCTCTTCATTCGGATGACCCCCGTTGGGAGCTGGGAACTGCCCGCCCTGGCGGTCCTGTCGGCGCTTTCGGGGCTGTACGTCGCCGTGCGGCGCCCCTTCTGTTCGGCCCGCCGCGCGGGTGCCGGCGGCGTCGCGGACTTCATCGGCATCGCATGCCCGACGTGCAACAAGCTCCTCATGCTCCTGTTCGGGGGCGAATTGCTGATGACCTGGTTCGACCCGATCCGGCCATTGATTGCGGCGCTGGGAATTGTGCTTCTCGCTGTCGCTTCATGGCACGAAATGCGAGCTTGCCGCGCAGACAATGCAGACGCCACGCAAATGGAGTATCCGAAGTGACCGGTATCCCCGCGGCGCGCGCACACGCCGACCGGCTCGTTCCACTTGCCTGGCGCCGGATGCTGCTGCGCCATTTCGCGGTCATCGGCCTTTCGGCGGCGCTGGTCTACGCGTTCGCCCTCGTGCACGCCCAGTGGAGCCCGATGCACAGGTGGAACCGCGCATTCGCGGACGCATCGCTGGCGATGCTGGTGATCACCATGTCGATCGGACCCGGCTCGCGTCTATGGCCGCTCTTGCTGCGGATAGTGGCCTATCGGCGCGAGACCGGTATCCATGCGACGCTTTTGGCGGCCGTGCACACGGCCATCATACTCAGCGGCTGGGTCGAGTGGGATTTTGCGCGGCTGTTCGGCTTCGAAATCATCCCGCAGACGGGCGAGTATGTGATGTTCCAGCATGGCTTCGGGCTTGCCAACGTGATCGGCATTGGCGCGCTGACCTATGCGCTCGCGCTCATGGCCACCTCGAACGATCGGTCGATCCAGCTGCTCGGTTCCTCGGTCTGGAAGTTCCTGCAGAACGGCGCGACGGTGCTGTGGGGGCTTGTTGTGCTGCACACGGCCTATTTCCTGTTCATGCACTTCCTGAGCTTCCATCGCCCGCCGCCCGCGCCGAACCCTCTGCAATGGCCGTTCGTGGCGGCGGTGCTATCGGTGCTGGTGCTGCGCGCCGCGTCCTTCCTTTCGACTTGGAGCAAGAAGAGGAAAAGTGCCCGGTGATGGCCTTCGACGGTTAGGCGAAATCGGCCCCGGCAAGGCGAGGGGCCGTGCCGGCGGCGAAGATCTCCTGATCGACGTACAGCAGGGCGCGCATTAGGCAGCCCAGGCGGATGAGCGGGACTTCGTTCGGCTCGGTGTCGAAGGAGATCGCCTTGGAATGCAGCCCACCTGCCGTCTTGGCGATGGCCGCGCGGACATGCGGCTCCATCAGGTCGAAGGCGGTGGCACCCACGCCGACAAAGGCGAGTGGTGCGGGATCGATCAGCGCGAACATCGAACCCAGGCCGAAGCCGATGGCCTCACCGGCCTTGCGGAACGCTTCGCGCTCGGGGCCGTCATGGTCGCGGGCGGCGTCGGCGAGGGCCGTGATGTCCWCGTCGGAGAGATCGGCGAGCGGCTCGGCATTCTCGTCGCCCAAACGGGCATTGCGCCATATGGCGTAGTTGCCGGCATAGGCTTCGACGCAGCCGCGCCGGCCACAGCGGCAGAGCGCGCCATCGGGGCGGTGGATCATGTGGCCGAATTCGCCCCCTGACGAATGCGTGCCGGTGAACAGCTCGCCCTTCAGCACCAGTCCCATGCCGATGCCGTGTGAAAGCAGGATGGCGATGAAGTCGTCGCGGTAGCGGACCGGGTCGCGCCAGCGCAAAGCCTCGGCGATCATGTTGCAGTCGTTTTCGACCGTCACCGGCACGCCGAACTCCTGTTCGAGCCGGTCGGCGAAGGGAATGTCGTCATGCGGCGTGATCGGCGACCATAGCAGCTTGCGCGAGCCCGAATCGGTGATGCCCTGGACCGCGAGCGCGATGCGCAGCACCGGGCCGTAGGTTGTTTCGATGCGATCCATCAGGCCCCGGATCATGGTGACGCATTCGTCGATCAGGGCGTGCTCCGGCATGCGCTGGGTGACGAGACGGCGGCTATCTTCGACGATGGTGTTGCCGGCATAGTCGATGATGGCGGCCGACAGGCTGTTGAGGGAAAGCACGACAGCGACGATTGACGCTGCCTTTGGGTCGACGGCAAGGGCGACCTGCGGCCGGCCGCGCTTCATGGC
>NZ_JBFUIP010000240.1:0-6058 GCF_056401815.1 Aminobacter sp. P4_D5
CAACTGGATTGGCCGCCTAGAATATCGTTACTACGACTTCAGTGACAGCGAGTTCGACAACTTCGGCGACGTTAGCCTCGACACCAACACACTCACGGTCGGTGTCGCCTACAAGTTCTAATGCCACAGGGTTCGCCTTCAATAGCGGGAACTTGATTTGGGCGCACGACGTTTGATCGAGCGGAGCCCAATGGGCGCAGTCCTCAGCTACGCCCGGAGATTGCCTTCCCGCGAGGGTGATCTCCGCACTCCGTGAGCGTGTTTTTTCCATCCAACACGCTCTAGCATGGGCCTGTCGGCCTCGCGCCGGCAGGCCTTCTATTTTTAATGCACCGGTGGCAGTATCGCTCGCGCGCGGCACTGTTGTCTGGTGGCACGGGCCAGAGCTGAGCAGGAACGGCCTGTCGAACCTGAATTCGGCAGGCCGTTTCGCTGTTACGGAACAAGCAGTTTGACCACCGTCGCGTGCCTTAGCTTCTCTTCGCCCTTTAGGTGCTTGGCCATGACGCGCAAAACCGGCTGGACTGGAATCGCGCTTTTGTTGGCGTCACTAGCGCGGCGAACTTGGCATCTTGCAGGTAGTCGACCAGTGTCGGGATGCAGGATGGGTGAACGGTGACGGCTGCTCTGTGTCGGTGACTTCCCGTCGCGATCCAGCGATGGCGCTGGCCTGACGATCCTCGATCATATTGGCACGTCGGACTACGGCAACATCAATGAATGCTTGGTTGGTTGTCATCCAGAAATTGCGTCAAAAAAGTACCTATGTCTTGGAGGAGTGCTAACGATGGCGGCCGACGTTTAGGTCGTTGCCGATCCTGGTTCGCGCCACCGAGAACCGGGACGATTAAGAAGGCCGCGAACCGGCGCCGACCCTCCGTCGTGACAACAAATCTGAGGTTGGGGAAACTGGATTCCAGCGCCTCGCGGATTTCCTGTTGCTTCCTGGGAACGTCGAATAGGTGGCCGTCGGGCGGTACCACGAGAAACTTATTGCACTCAACGTTTTCGGAATCGCCGGACATCAGATCCTCCGTGTGACAACCGCCCATCATTTGAAAAGAGGGTAGCAAAATGGCAGCTTCCCCCAGTCCCCAACCGCGTTTGCGCGCCTGATTGCCATGCGAGGCGTGATCCCATCGTTTATGCAGCGTGAAAGACTGAAGCGTCAGCCCGATATGATTGACTTCTCGAGGCATTTGTTCCTATTTTGTTCGCATGCCTATGCTGTCTGAATTCCCCTCCAATAAGGTCATCGTCTCGTGCGAAAAATGCGGGATGTGGAAGCAATACGACCGAGACGCGATGCTCCGAACCGGGGGTGATCGCACACTGGCGCACTTGCTCGATGAGATTGTCGCGCGCGTGGGCTGCCCAAAAGCTAAAAGCCTGAGCGTCTATGACCGGTGTGGGGCCAAGTACGAGGAACTGCTGACGCTGACGGGTGGCGGAAACGCGTATGCGAAGTCGAAGGGTGGATGAGGCGCTGGGGCTGCCACATTTCTTTGTATTGGTGGTAGGCCAAGCGGTTAGTGGCTCGGCGATGAAGCACTGCTGCTTGTCGGTCAGTGCCATGTGTGCTTCTCTCAGGCCCGACACCTTAACGCGCCCCTGAGGCCCCGATGTACAGGCATATCCTGATCTCGACTGATGGTTCGGAACTCGCTCAGAAGGGCGTTGATCACGGCCTCGCCTTGGCAAAAGCGCTTGGCAGCAAGGTCACGATCATTACTGCGACCGGGTCATATCCAGTGCCGACTGGCCCGGCGGCTTGGGGTGTCACGCCCAATCAAATCGCCGGCTACGCAGCAGGTCGCAAGCGGGAAGCCGAAGATCTGCTTTCTTCGATAAAAGCGACAGCGGAGAACTTGGGTATCGAGGCCGATACGGTCCATGTACCCGATAGCAAGGCCGCCCCGGCAATTCTGCAGACGGCACAACAGATCTCATGCAACTTGATTGTGATGGCATCCCATGGCCGACGCGGCATGCAGCGAATGCTTCTAGGAAGCCAAACCGCCGAAGTCGTGTCCAGCAGTCCGGTGCCTGTTTTGGTTGTAAGATAATTGCCGCCCGTACGTTAAAACCGGCTCGGCGCGGGATTGGTGATAAAGCAGGCGACCGGGATGCCCCAGTCCTTGGCTATCGGCGCGAGGATATCCCGCGTTGACCTGCTCGATTGGCTTCAGGACGCTTCCCATCCCGGCTTGGTGGCAGCTTCGGTGGTCTTAGCATCAATGGTACAGCGCGTAGCATGTATGCTCCCACTCCCTGCCGCGACCATGCCTTAGCCTCGTCTGTGCGCCGTCCCGATCTGGTTGGGCTCGACACTCGGGGGGAGCGATGTGATGCTGGTGGCTTCAACCGACGGAGCAAGTATGGACAAGCTGCTTAATAACCCGCATGCGCCGGATTTATTCGCCGATGGCGCGACGGGGTACCTCAGTCTCAATGGGAATATGCGGATTACATTCGAAGCTGTCCGATCGGACTATTCGACAAACCCGCACGCCCTGGACCGCGTTGTTGTTGGCCTCGTGGTCATGCCAATCGCGGCGGCCGAAGCGATGGCGAACGCAATTTTGCAGCATGTTGCGCTGGTTCGAAACGCTCCCAATCAAGACGCCAACACGACGATGCAATAGTTCATTTTGGGCACACGCCTCCAGCAGGCTGGCGACTGTTCGGTGTCACCTTTGGGCGGTGGTGAGGCCGCCATCTGATTAGCAATTCGGCTGATTTGCTTTTGTTTTGCAAGGGCTTCAAAGTCACGCGTCACATCCACGGAGACGGCCATGGCAAGTCGGCAGTTAAGTCCTGAGGAAAAGCAGCACTACCTCGGATCACAGATGGCCTTGGAGAGACGGGTGCACCCCGATCCTCACTGTCAGATTGCGGTCAAGGTAGAGGATTGGACTGACGATGATGGCAATCCGCTTCTTTCAGTGCTGACGAAGCGGAAGATCGTCTGGGATAAATCCGGACGCTTTCGGCTAACCAGACCGCCCAGCTTGCGTATGGAGGGCGTCAGCACGAGGGGCATAAGGCGGCGTCAGCCTCGACACACGGCAATAGTGGTGGGAGGATATGGCCTCACCCGAGGGAGGCCAGAATGTTCGTAAGTTTGACGCTAGCCGGAAAAGACGGCACGACCATCTACATCAACGTCGAGCACATCGTCAGTTTTTCCAGGGAGGTGTCGGCCCGTTTCACTGCGGTTCACTGTGTAGGCGGCGTCGATCCGGCAGTTTACATGGTCACAGAGACACCCGATGAAATATTGGAACTTATCGGGATTGAGGAAGACTAACGACTGGCGACCGGCCCACCTCGGCCTTGTTTGATTGCATCCAGCGAGGGACGTGGTGATGCGCTTCCGGTTTTGAACGCCTCTCACTGATATGGTTGCAGGGCGGGATTTGAACCTGCGTCCTCGAGCTTATGAGGCTGGCGAGCTACCCGGCTGCTCCACCCTGACTTGAAATCTACCAACCCGGTTCTGGATCGATGCTGCCTGGTTACGCGTTGTTATGCGGCGAACGAGCGCCAAATTGGCGATACAGCGATGAAGGACATCCCATCCATTGACCTAAGCGAGCCTGCCACTTTCTTTGAGAGCCGGCTGCTGCCGGGAATGGCGTTTGATCATCTCTCCAATGCAATCCGGCACGCAGTGAACGTCCCGCTTCACAAGCAACACCACGCTGCAAAGATCGTTACGCAAACGGGCGCGCAATACGGCTGGGACGAGATCAGCGTACTTCACGACCATCTTCGGGCGTTGGACAGCCGCTGATTTCTTGCCCGAGTCACGCACCGAACTCCCACTCATCGTCTTCATCCTCATCGCCACCAGGGAGTTTGTCGAACGCCTTGTCGATCTGGCGGATGTCCCAAACTGTGCGACAGTTGATGCGCTTGGGCTTAGGCATTCTGCCGTCCTTGACCATCTCATCGAACAATGAGGGTGAGACGCCCACATAGGCGGCGGCTTCCTCTCGAGCTAGGCCGCGCGGTGGTAGATTGGCTGGTAGTTTCGAGGGCTTTGACATCTTACTCAACGCTGTTCCGCCCCAAAACCGTTCTTCGGCCCGTGCCTTCAACCAACCTCCCTGCCCATTTCAGTGGGTCAGACACCCACGGCAGATCGCGCCATGATTCTGGAACGGGCAGTGTGTCGATCGCCTCAATCAAAGGGCGCTGTGGCACGTGGGTGTACCGCCGGCTCATGTCGTCGACCGCATGCCCAAGGATTTGGTCCTTGATGTACGGATGGACGCCGTTCACGACCAACTGCGTCGAGACCGAGTGACGGCCTGTATAGGGCGATATGTCTTTGATGCCCGACCGTCTGCGTGCTCCAGTGATGGCGGTCTTGAGTTGTCCGCCACCACCTTGGGTAGGCGGGTAAGGGTGCCCTTTGTGGGTACGGAACAAAATGCCTCCACGCTCGACGAGCGGTCCAAGCCACTCTGCCAGAAACCAATGCAATGGTACGCCTCGAGGCTCGCCGGTTTTGCTGGAGCGCACTACCAGCCACCGCTTCGCGATGTCCATGTCTGGTGTTTCGAGTGCGAAAAGCTCGATCGGCCGGAGCCCTGTGTAGAACAGCGCTGTCATCACCATCGCCGGGGCAGGGGACATGGCAGTAACGAAGGTTGCCGCGCGCTCGTACTCCACGGGTGACGTTCCGGTGCGAGTGGGGGCGAACGATGCGGGTGCCCTTTGGCTTGCGGGGGCGGCGCCACTTCCTAGACCTTGCCCAATCATTGAGCACGGCTTCGTTCCAGACCGCGACGAATGGCGTGTAGCACTGCCGGTTACGCGTCTCTGGCTGCGCATTCGGGTAGAGTTCTCGAGCGGCTGCGTCCAGATCGTTCTGGGTGATGGCGTTCAGGCGGCTTTGGCCGAGTCGAGACAGCAGCGGTTTTAGGAACCGGCCGCTACCGCCCGATGTTAGGTACACCTCTGCGGCGTCGGCGAAGGTCTTGGTGGCGCTAACTCCAAACGCGTGTTCTTCCGCAATTTCGCGCTCGGTGCGCACCCTCAGCGCATCGGCAAGCCGGCGACTTTTGAGCTTGGTGCTGTTGTAGACAGGTGTTCCGCACACGGAGCCCCGCAAGTACCAGATCTGACCTCGGCGAAGCAGCTTGAGCCCCATAGCTCTCTCACCCACAAAAGAAGCTCCCGGTGCACCATGCGCCTTGGGGCTTTATTCTCCTCAGTGTGGTGAGTGCTGGCCGGCTTGGTGGGACGGTTAGTGGAAGGATAGCGAGGGCAGGGTGGAGGTCAAGAGTTGAACTTTGACTGGCCACGGCTTGACCCGGCAGGTAGTTATCGAAAAATAAGGCCCAGGGTCTCGGAGGGATGAGATTGCGATATTATCTACACGGCGATCAGCATGAAGATGGCGGCAACAAATGGTTTTGCGCGCGGTGCGATGTTTTCGTGCTGCAGGAGCATTTCCATCGCGACCAGCGCCACATGGGGCGAGAGGGTGACAAGGATTATCCCCGCTACCAGAAGGACCTCGAAGGCCTGACAACATACCTGGAGAATACCGAAGGTCGCTACTCCCGGCCATACTCACCGAGAAACTGCATCGCCTGATGATGACCTGAGAAATGAGGTTGCGCATCGTCTATTGGGCGCCGGTCAAACCCAGAGCTGCTTGAATTCCAGATATACCCACCACCGTGGCTAGGACTTGCAGTATTCCAACTATAACAAGCGCTGCGGTAAGCCAACCCAATAGAGACTGTTGGTTGTCCATATCCCTATGCCGTTGCTCTTGCTCTTCATAATTTTGTAGCGTCGCCAATGCCTTAGGCTCCAGGCGGTAGAACGCATTGTCTCGCCGTAGGTCTCCTGAGGTCACCAGTGATTCAAGCAAGATTTCATAATAGGCACCCGTTTCTTCCTCGTCTGGATGAAAGACGAAGCGTCGTGAGTACATAATGTCCATGAGGCCGACGTATGACGCCGAGAAGTCGGATTTTCGAAGAGTTTTTTCCAAGAAAACCCTTAGCACTGTCATTCTGTCTGCGCGTACCAGAGG
>NZ_JBFUIP010000241.1:0-5999 GCF_056401815.1 Aminobacter sp. P4_D5
TGTCCGGGACGAGCGCGAGCCACTGCTTCAGCTGTATCGTGTCTGGAATCGAACGTCCGCCGATCGCCATGGCGAGTTTCTTTGCCAGTCGCGGATAAGCCGCCGTGCAGAGGACATCGTAGAGTGGAGCGAGGTCAGGTGTCCTACCGCCATAAAGCAAGGCGTAGTTCTTGCCGTGAGCGTCAGCATTGCCCACGAGGTAGTTCAAGATGAGCATGCGGATGAAACCCAGACGGTCGGCTGCGGGACGCGCGGTGGCGT
Source organism: Aminobacter sp. P4_D5 (assembly GCF_056401815.1). Lineage (NCBI taxonomy): Bacteria > Pseudomonadati > Pseudomonadota > Alphaproteobacteria > Hyphomicrobiales > Phyllobacteriaceae > Aminobacter > Aminobacter sp. P4_D5. Next base: position 262 of record NZ_JBFUIP010000241.1, read on the forward strand.
GGGCAATGAGGTCCATCGATTTTTCGGTACCCGGCCCGCCTTCTTCTTCATATTTGAGTTCTGGCGGCACGCTCAGAGCCTGGCAAAAATCTTCCTGATGCAGACGCGTGATTGTCCCGTCTTCGTGCAACGCACGATCATAGCGCTCGATCAGCAGGAACGGGATTGCTCCGCTGCGCCGCATCTCGACTGCAGGCACAGGAAGCTTCAGGCGCGCTGCCAGACGCAGGCAAAACAACTCGTTTTCGACCGTGCCGTCGAGGGCCTGAATGAAGGGCTTCAGGATATGGGTGGTAGGACGGCCGCCTTTGGCGAGCCCGATATTCTCGCCTTCAACGCAGACCGCGAGCTTATCCTGCGCACCGGCAAGGGAAAGGCGAACTCCCTCCTCACCCCCGAGCAAGGGGCGCTCGCGCAGCTTGCCGAGGATTTCTTCAAGCCGTGCCGGGCTTAACAGTTCGACGCCGTCGTCATCTGACGATGGAGGCGTCTCCCCGGCCGGATAGAGCGACAAGGCCCCAGCACATTCGCCGCCAATCACTTCCAGCAGCCCGAAGGCATTACCTGCTGAGATGCCGAGTGCGCCGGCTAGGCGCTGCCGGGCGCCTTCATCCGGCAGAAGCCCGGAGAAGAAGGGGCGCACAACCCGATCCCCATGGGGCGCTTCGTGCAACGGCATCGAAAAGGAGATGGCGCGCGGCTCTGGCCCGGCGAGATAGTCGGGATCATAGGTGTAGCTGAGAGCCCCAGTCTCCTCTTGGCCGAGGGCACCTGCTTTCACCTCACGGAAATAGACATCGAGCAGATGCGTCATGGCGCGCTCTCCCGCCGGCTTCCGACAGAGACGGTGAGGCCCAAAGACGCTGCCACCTGTAGGGCGCGGCCGATCTGGCAACTCTCCTTTCCGGCTTCGAGTTCGCGCACGAAACGTACACCGACCCCTGTCAGTCCGGCGAGCTGCTCCTGTGTCAGTTTCTGCGCCTTGCGTTCATTGCGGATCAGAACGCCAAGGCTTTTGCTGTCTATGATCGTATGCATTCTTCATCCCTATCGGGACTATTATAATAGGCCAACAGACGAAAAGCTATTAAAAGAACCGATCGGGATGATTTTCGCGGTGGGCGTGTATTGCTATCTGAGAGCGTCCCGTTCGGGACGATTGCTCTCGGTCATTTCGCCGCCATTCGCTTGCTCCCCGTTTTGCACGGCATTGGCGCCAAGCAGTGCCTGTTCTGCCTGCCTCAATGGCATCGGGGAGAGCTTCGTGAAAAGAGCAAGGGTGTGCGTTCATGCAACCGTCTCCCCGCACGTGCGTTGGTGCTGATGGAACTCATACCAACCATATGGGTCAAGGAGAACGACTTCCCGCGACGCGAGATCGCATCAGTCCCTGACGCCATGGAATTTCTCGGAGCGTGGCCCCGCGCCAAGCGCAATCCGTTCTTCGATCTGGCCGAGAACGCCATGCAGGCCGCGATCAATGGTTCGATCTCAGTCGACGAGGCGAGAGAAGCCTTTCAATCCTTTTGCAGCGAGCAAGGGATACTGGCTCAAGATCCGTTGAAAGACTGAGTCACGGACAGTCTCCCCTTGAAGCCTGGAAGCAAAAAAGCTGCTGTCGCCATTTCTTTGAAAGCTGGTCGCTCCAAAAGCGGCAGTTCTCGCTTGCTCACAAGACGGTCCAAGACCATGAAGGAAGTGTTGATACGCCAAGCCTTTTCCCGCTCGATATTCGTGAAGGACCGTGGTCAGGCCGTTCGCGAAATTGCGAACATTGCCGATGCGACCGACTTTCTTGCCAGATGGCCTGAAAGCAGGCGCGGTCCGATCTACAAAACTGCTGTACGTGTATGCCATGCTGCGCGAGATGGGTAATTAACTGTTGACGGCGCGCGCAATGCGTTCGCGGGGTTCGCACGATCGGTCGGGATCAGGGAGCCCAATGCGGCTGCACCACCCGCCAAGGACGCCTGATAGAGAGACCACACGGTCGGCGATGATGCACACGTCGTATCGGGCCGGTTCGGTTTGCGGCGGTCATAGGACCTTCGGTCCTTCTTCCTGAGTCCGGCGATGACGTTCAAAATACCATCGTCCGTTGCTGCGACGATGGTTTTCGCGCGTCTCAGCCTGTCAGGCCTGACCATCTTCAGAATCTGCTCTCGGTGTTCCTTTCGCCAATCTGATGTGCATCGCCCACGATATCCTGAGCCTTCCCCGAGATGACGGGCCTCTCGGCCCGAAACCTGAAATACATGCGCGCCTACCCAGGCCTTGCCCGAGGGCGAATTTGTGCAACGGGTTATTGCACTATTACCCTGGGGCCATAACGTCCGCCTTCTCGACGCCGTCAAGGCGCCCGAGGCACCTGGTATGCCCGGGCAGGCGATAGAACACGGCTGGAGCCGCCACGTCCTCGCCCACCACTCATGGAACCAAAGGAATTGCGTTCTCCGGTAAGGGGGAGGCATAGGATTCCGATGCAGTGCGACGGGCGAATTCCTCTTTTGCGGCCAATAAAGCTTCAGGTTCGGCGATCAGTTCGACAGCGGTTGCAGCCAGGACTTTGGCCACTTGGACCATTCCCTTGTGCGCTGCCTTGGCTTTGCCCTGCGCGGTTATCTGCCAAGTATGACCCGGCGTTCCAATCGCGTGGGTCGCAAAACCCACTTGGGCAAAGGGAACAACCCAACTGACATCGCCCACATCGCTCGATCCAAGCATGGGAACGACTTTGGCCTCGAGTGGCACGATGAAATCACAAATCGACGCGTCACTCACCGGCACTCCAGCGATAAGGTAGGCCGTCTCGATTTCTTCCTTGGACAAGGTTTTCTGAATTCTTGCGGCGTACGTACGATCGTCATCGTCAAAGACGGTGGGACCAAGGTGCTCCATATGTTGGTGCAGGAGTTTATTGAGAGGAGAATTCTCCAGAATTTCAGACATAGCCGACACAATTTGCGACGTGACCTGAGTTTCAGTCATCATCGCTGCGCCGGCTGCAACCATCTTCACACGGTCAACCAGCTTCAACATATCGACCCGTTTCGGGGCCCGGATCGAATATCTGACCGTCGCCTTGGCCTGAACCACATTGGGTGCCCGCCCGCCAGAGTCCAGCACGGCATAGTGCATGCGGGAGTCAGCAGGCACGTGCTCACGCAGATAATTGACGCCAACGCTCATCAGCTCGACCGCGTCGAGTGCGCTGCGTCCAAGATGCGGGTTCACGGCGGCATGGGCTGAACGGCCGGTAAAATGGAAATCGATCATTGTGACAGCAAGCGACATCGACGGAATAACGCCGTTGAAGGACATCGGGTGCCAGCAGAGTGCAATATCGACGTCTGCAAACATGCCGTCACGGACCAGGAAAGTCTTAGCGGCGCCACCTTCTTCCGCCGGGCAACCATAATATCGCACGCGCCCAGGAATGTTGTTTGCATCCAGAAAATCCTTGACCGCGGTCGCTGCCAAAAGGGCGCCGGCACCTAGAAGGTTGTGGCCGCAGCCGTGACCGTTCCCCCCTTCGTCCTCGGGTTCAGGATAATCGATACCAGCTCTCTGGCTCAGCCCTGGAAGAGCATCGAATTCCCCAAGGATCGCGATAACCGGACCATCTGCACCGGCCTCGCCCATTAGGGCTGTTTTGATATTGCCGAGCGACGCGACGACGCGGAACCCTTGCGTCTCGAGCATCTCGCGATGGGCCGCAGAAGACAGATGTTCCTCAAAAAGCAGTTCCGGTGTAGCCCAGACCCGGTCACTCAGGTCCTCGAATTCCGAGCGCTTCGCTTCAACCAGTTCCCATACCGACTGACTATTTTTCAAATCACGCCTCCTCGAGCGTAATCGTCTTCATTTGGGCGAGCGTGCGCGAGGGTAGGAAATCCTCACCGCAGCTCCGCGCGCGAAATCAGTTTGAGTTTGCCGACCCGAAGGCCCCTTACTTGGCTTGCAGGAGCTTTATGTAGCGTTTGAGGTGACGGTGCATCGCATCCTTGGCGCCCACCGAATCCTTGGCCTTGATGGCTTGAAAGATGCGCTCGTGATCCAGAATCTGGATTTCCGCATGCTGCTCAATGTCTACTTTGTCTTCCATCGCCCCAATGATGGGAGTGCGAAGGCGCTTCCAAAGGTGATGTACTATGGAAGCAGTTAGTAAGTTTCCCGATGCAGCAGCAATGGCGAAGTGAAATCGTCCGTCCGCATCGTTGGCAATATTGGACCGTCGCATCGTGTGCTCTTCGAAATCCTTCCAAGAGGTTTCAATGGCGACGCGCATGGCTTCAAGGTCACTGTCGCTGGCGTGTTCAGCTGCTGCCGCCGCAGTTTCACCCTCGATGAGCAGTCTGGTCTGCATGATCTCGGCAGGCATATGACCAGGGCTGAACAGGTGGTCAAGCTCAGTCGCGGCATCAGGCTGCCGACAGACATAGCTGCCCGACCCACCCCGGATCTCAATCAGGCCCTTGATTTCAAGCGCTATCAATGCCTCACGTATGGTTGGCCGTGAGACCTGGAGCGTCTCCGCCAGCATTCGTTCCGTTGGCAAACGATCTGATGCTGAGAACTCACCCGCGCTGATGCGGCGCGCAAGGTCCACGGCAACTTTCTGATACAGGCGGCTGTTAGTCTGGATGCTGGTCATACGTCTCAGTATTTCATTAAACGACTGATTTCAAAGCCGTCGTTCGGTCTTTGCATCGAAAACGGAGCTGTTCTGCATATCAAGATAGAGCTTCTGAGTGGAACCTATGTTCGGTGTCCGGTTGGACCGGAAGCGCCCCACCAGGGCTTGATCCTCGAGTTTGAACCATGCCAGCACATCACCACCAGTCAGTTCGGTGCGCGTGACATCAAGATCAACTTCAAGGTAATGCGCTCCCTCTACACGTTCCTTTGATCTGTATACATTTTCAGGTCGAATTCCCAAGATGATCGGTTGCGCCTCCACAGGACGTTCGGCGTCAAAAGCGTAACCGGCCAGAGATATCAGGCTGCTTCCAATCCGGATGTGGGGAAGAGTATTGATCTGAGTGAAAACGCCTTCCAGAAAGTTCATTTTCGTTAGCCCTACAAAGGCGGCAACGAACATGTTCTGCGGACGGTGATAGACGTCATAAGGCGTGCCGAACTGTTGTACGCGCCCATGGTCGAGAACGGCGACTTTTGTCGCCATCGACATGGCTTCGATCTGGTCATGGGTGACCAGCACGAAAGTCGCGCCAAGTTCCTTGTGCAGGTCCCTCAATTCCTCGCGCATCTGGTTGCGCAGCTTGGCATCCAGGTTAGACATCGGCTCATCAAGCAAGAAGATGTCGGGGTTGCGTACAAGTGCCCGGCCGATAGCAACACGCTGGCGCTGACCGCCCGAAAGTTGCCAGGGTCGACGCTTCAAAAGATCGGAGATCCTGAGCAGGTTGGCGACCTTGGCAACCTGCTTCCGCCTCTCTTCCTTTTTGACGCCCGCGCATTCGAGGCCAAAACTGATGTTCCGCTCTACCGTCATCGTCGGGTAGAGCGCATAGGATTGAAAAACCATCGCCACGTTGCGCGCGCTGGGATCGACCTTGGTGACGTCCCGATCCTTGATCAGGATGCGGCCGCTCGTCGTATCCTCGAGCCCGGCGATGCAGTTCAAAAGCGTGGACTTGCCACACCCGCTGGCCCCCAGGAGAACAAGGAAATCGCCGTTTTCGATTGTGATGTTGATGTCCTTGAGGACTTCAACC
>NZ_JBFUIP010000242.1:0-5963 GCF_056401815.1 Aminobacter sp. P4_D5
TTCTCGCACACGCCGTTTGGGGACGGCGCATGTCGACGACCGGTCTCGGGGGAGGCGAACGGCCGGCACGGCTTTCTGATGAACTTCCAATGTAACTGCCCTGCAAGCGCGTGGCCTGGCCGCGCGGCATGCGGTGGAAACACGGCTAGTGCTAGTGCGCCTGCCCTAAGATCGGCAGTGATTTTGGCGCGCGGTAGCGAACCGCGCGGGCACCAAGGCTTGATGATCTGAGATCAACCCATTCCCTGCGGGGGAAAAGGCATTCGGAGAGAACTATGCAAGGGGTAGCACGGAATTTCTTCACGCTCGCCATCGTCTACGCGCTGGCCGGCATGGCACTTGGGCTGCACATGTCGATCAGCCAGAACCACGACCAGATGCCGGTCCACGCCCACACCATGGTGGCGGGCTGGCTGATGTCGGCGGTGTTCGCCTTCTTCTACCATCTGTTTCCGGTCGCCCGAGACAAGATGCTGGCCAAGATCCATTTCTGGCTGACGGCGGTGAGCGGCATCGGCCTTCTGGTCGGCCTGTTCTTCCTGCTCGGCGGCAATGCGGCGATCGAACCGGTGGTGGCAATCTCGTCGATGGGCTTTTACGCGGCGATATTTCTGTTCGCCGTCATCGCCCTTCCGGTGGTCTGGAAGTCGTGAGTCGGCACAACATCAGCGGGGCATTTCAAGCTTCATCGCTGTGCCGTCACGGCACAGTCGAAACTGACGAATGGCGAAATCGCCAGCGTCCTTAAGCGCCCATTAAGCATTCCCGTTGTTTACTGTGCATATCCAGTCATCTGGATTCTTACCGAGTGGTTGGAGCCACTTTGTTTGACGCCTCCCTGTTAAACTCTTGAGAGCCGCGTTTTTCCGCGGCTCTTTTTTTTCGCGCGCAAAGCCCTGGAACGCCCTCCAAAAGCGGTCCAATCCGGCGCGTTAACCCTTTGTTAAACATGCGCTTGCGTTCAGATCGACGGAAGCGCATTTTCATCGGGCTTAGCGTATAGGAGCGGGCCGCGCAGAATCCGTCGCCAAAGACGGGCAGAACGCGGACAGGGTTTTCAGGGTAGTGATCATGAACGAGCCTTCGAGGGAAAGCGGAAAAACGATCAAGCTCGCCGAGAGGCGGGTGTTTTCGCCGTCCTTCAAACCGCTCTACAACGAGGGCATGGGGCTGGTCGAACAGGCGGCCGAATATCTCGACGGCGCCGGACGCGTCGAGGCCAAGAAGCTGTCGCGGCTTGCCGCCACGCTTTACGCCGCCGAATCGATGCGGCTGACCACGCGCCTGATGCAGATCGCCTCGTGGCTGCTTTTGCAGCGCGCCGCAAATTCCGGCGAAATGACCCGCGATCAGGTCGCCTCCGAAAAATCCAAGGTGCGGCTCGATACCGCTTCGGCCCATGACGACGCCGCCGGCTGGAACGAACTGCCGGGCGATTTCGTCGATCTGGTTCGCCGTTCGCTCCGCCTGCAGGCGCATGTGCGCCGCATGGACGAAGAGATCTACGGCAACGGCACGACCGTGGTTCCGGTACAGGCGATGCGCCGCAGCAATCCGGTCTCCGACCAGATTTCGCTGCTCAACACGGCCTTTGCCCGCAACTAACGGCGAGATGATCCCTGCATTAGGCAGGGATTGTTTCTGTTTTGTTCACATTTTTCTGGCGTCTTGCTTCCGTGGAGATAGAGTTCGCGGGATGAGAGAGACGATTCGTATCATTGGCATCGATCCCGGTCTTCAGCGCACCGGCTGGGGCATCATCGAGAGCCTTGGCAATTCACTGCGCTTCGTCGCCGCCGGCACGGTCCGTTCCGACAACAAGGCAGCACTCGCCAGCCGCCTGTGCCAATTGCATGACGGCCTTGCCGACGTGCTGCACCGCGAGATGCCGCATGAGGCCGCTGTCGAAGCGACCTTCGTCAACAAGGATGCCACGGCCACACTGAAGCTCGGCCAGGCGCGCGGCATCGCCATGCTGGTGCCGGCTCGCGCCGGGCTGGTGGTCGCCGAATATTCGCCCAACGCCGTCAAGAAAGCGGTTATTGGCGTTGGCCATGGCGACAAGAAACAGATCGCAATGATGGTCAAGGTGCTGATGCCGAAGGCCGTGTTCGACACCGCCGACGCCGCCGACGCGCTGGCGATTGCCATCTGCCACGCGCATCATCGCCAAAGCCTTGCATACCGGCTGGCGGCCATGGCCAGTTAGGCGGTTCGTTCTTGACTTGTTCTCATCTGGGCGGTAAGTAATACCACAGAGGTATTACCATGCGCGTCACCACCAAAGGCCAAGTGACCATCCCAAAAGAGATTCGCGACCGGCTCGGCATCGGCCCCGGATCCGAGGTCGATTTTGTCATCACCGATGACGGCGCTCGTCTCGTCGCCGTCAATGAGAACATTTCGGCAGAAGAAGCTTCCCGCAAATTCATGGAGACGCTGGACCGCATGGCCGGCACGCTGGATTTGGGCGGTATGACCACCGACGAGTATATCGACTGGCTGAGGGGACCGCGTGAAGACCTCAACGTTGATTGATACGAATGTTCTGATCGACGTATGGGGTCCGGTGGCACACATGACCGCCTGGTCGAAATTGGCCGTCGCGGCATGCCGCCGCGATGGCGCGCTGGTGGTCAATACGATTGTCTGGTCCGAACTCGCGCCGATGGTTGCAGACGAATCGGTGCTTCGAAATGCGCTGGCCACGCTTAAAATGGACCGGGAGTTCGTGCCCTGGGACGCGGCGTTCCTGGCTGGAGCCACGCACTCCCGCTACCGTCGCGCAGGCGGCACGCGAGAGCGCACCTTGCCCGATTTCCTGATCGGCGCGCATGCTATGGTTTCCGGCCATCGTCTGCTGACCCGCGACGCCTCACGCTACCGCACCTATTTTCCCGACCTCGAAATCATCGCTCCCGATACCCATCCATGACGAGGCTTGAAACATGATCGGCAAGTTGAAAGGCACCGTCGACGAGATCGGCGAGGATTTCTGCGTGCTCGACGTCCATGGCGTCGGCTACGTCGCTCATTGTTCGGCGCGGACACTTGCCGCCCTGCCCGGTGCTGGTGAGGCAGCGGTCCTGTTCATCGAGACCTATGTCCGCGAGGACATGATCCGGCTCTACGGCTTCAAGTCGGAGCTGGAGCGCGAATGGTTCAAGCTGCTTCTGGCAAACGTCCAGGGCGTTGGCGCCAAGGTGGCGCTCGCGATCCTGTCGACGCTGGCGCCCTCCGATCTCGCCAATGCTATTGCACTGCGCGACATCGCCATGGTCAGCCGCGCGCCGGGCGTCGGCAAGAAAGTCGCCGAGCGCATCGTCACCGAGCTCAAGAACAAAGCCCCGGCCTTTGCCGGCGAGGCTTCGGGCACCATCGGCCTCAAGCAGGAACTCGGCGAGGGCGTGGCGCCCGCCCCGATCGCCGACGCGGTCTCCGCACTGGTCAATCTCGGCTATTCCCGCGACATCGCCGCCAATGCCATTGCCGCTGCCATGAAGAGCGTCGGCGACGACGCCGACTCCTCCAAGCTGATCCGCTTCGGCCTGAAGGAGCTGGCGCGGTGAGCGCCTTGCTCGGGGTACGCATTCTTACTACATTAGAATTGTAAGAATTTTACCGAGGAGTAGGAAAATGGGCGGATACGCCACCCTGACCTCGAAAGGTCAGCTCACCATTCCCAAGGATGTGCGGGACGCGTTGACGTTGAAGCCGGGCGATACGATTGCCTGGACCGTCGTTGACAGCCATCTGATAGGCACGCCGCGCAATATCGAATTTGCCGATCTCGCAGGGTTCCTGGGCGACCCGCCCGGCGGCCCGGCAACACTCGAAGAAATAGACGCCGCCGTCAGAGACGCGGTCGGTCGCCACGTGACCAGCGATCGCAACGGCCATGGTGGCCGTGAGGATGCGGCGTGACGCAGATCGGCATCGACACCAATATATTGCTGCGCATGGTGCTGAACGACGATACGGATCAGCGCTCGAAAGCTCTGGCTTTCGGTACCGGCCTCAGCGAGCAAAACCCCGGATGTGTCAGCCTGATCGTCCTCATCGAGTTCGCATGGTCATTGAGTTCGCGCTACCAGCAGTCGAAGCAGCAGGTGCTTTCCACGATACAAAGACTGCTCAACGTCAAATCCCTGATGTTTGAGGATTTCGATGCCATAGTACGGGCTCTCGAGCGGTCGAACTCCGCACAGGTTGATTTCTCCGACGCGTTGATTGCCGAACACAATCTGCAGCTAGGCTGCTCACATACCGTTACCTTCGACCAACGCGCCGCCAAATCCATTCCATCCATGGAACTGCTTACGTGAACTCGCCCGACCGTATCATTACCCCCGACAAGCGCGGCGAGGACGCCGACACAAGCTTGCGCCCACAAATCCTCGACGACTTCGTCGGCCAAGCGGCGGCGCGGGCCAATCTCAAGATCTTCATCGAGGCGGCCAAGGGCCGTGGCGAGGCGCTCGACCATGTGCTGTTCGTCGGCCCGCCCGGCTTGGGCAAGACCACGCTTGCCCAGATCATGGCGCGCGAACTCGGCGTCAATTTCCGCTCGACCTCAGGACCGGTCATCGCCAAGGCGGGCGACCTTGCCGCATTGCTGACCAATCTCGAAGAGCGCGACGTGCTGTTCATCGACGAGATCCACCGGCTCAGTCCAGCAGTCGAGGAAATTCTCTATCCGGCGATGGAGGACTATCAGCTCGACCTGATCATCGGTGAAGGCCCTGCTGCGCGCTCGGTGAAGATCGACTTGGCGAAATTCACGCTTGTGGCCGCGACCACACGCCTCGGGCTTCTGACCAATCCGCTGCGCGACCGGTTCGGCATCCCGGTCAGGCTCAATTTCTACACCGTTGAAGAACTGGAGCTGATCGTGCGCCGTGGCGCCCGCATCCTAGGCATGCCGCTCGCCGATGACGGCGCCATCGAGATCGCGCGGCGCGCCCGCGGCACGCCGCGCATCGCCGGCCGGCTGCTCAGGCGCGTGCGCGACTTCGCATCGGTGGCCGATTCCGGCCCGGTGACACGACGCATCGCCGACGAGGCGCTGTCGAGGCTGGAGGTCGACTCGCTCGGTCTCGATTCGCTCGACCGGCGCTATCTCTCGATGATCGCGATGAATTTTGGCGGCGGCCCGGTGGGGATCGAAACCATCGCCGCTGGCCTGTCCGAACCGCGCGATGCCATCGAAGACATCATCGAGCCCTATCTGATCCAGCAAGGGTTCATCCAGCGCACCCCGCGCGGCCGCGTCTTGACGGCGAACGCCTGGAAACATCTCGGGCTCGAAATCCCCCGCGACCTCGCCGTCCAGCAGATCAACCTGTTCCAGGAAGAAGAATGAGCCCACCCGGCTATCGCCCCGGACTGATTGCCGACATCGTTCGGCTGCACGCCGACTATTATGCACGCGAGTGGGGTTTCGGCCTGCCTTTCGAGACAAAGGTCGCCGGCGAATTGTCAGCCTTCATGGCCGCTTTCAGGCCCGATCTCGACTTCTTCGCCGCCCAGGACGACGCAAGCGGTGCACTTTTGGGCACGATCAGCCTGGAGGCGCCGACCCCGGCAGAGCCGCTTGCACATCTGCGCTGGTTCATTACCAGCGACAGAGCGCGCGGCACGGGACTTGGCCGCCGGCTGACGGGCGCGGCAATCGAGCATGCCGATGCAAAAGGCTTTCCGGGCGTTTATCTCACGACATTCGACGGGCTGAAGCCTGCCCGCCACCTCTATGAGTCTTTCGGATTCGCACTCATTGCGGAAGAAGAACGCGACCAGTGGTCCGGCGGCGTCCGCGAGCAACGTTTCGAGCGCCACAAGGCTCGATAAGCTGACGCACAACCTCTTGGCGGAGGACTGACGAGGACCTACGGCGCTTGCTCTACCGGGAACGGCGTCGGTTGCCAGATCTTGGCAAAACCCTTCGGCAGTTTGGCGATGCGCAT
>NZ_JBFUIP010000243.1:0-5929 GCF_056401815.1 Aminobacter sp. P4_D5
TCGGCTTCTCCACCCGCGTGCTGCTCGGTGAAAGCCGCGACACGCGCCGCGACATGCGCCTCGTCGACGCCGAAAGCTGCATAGAAGCCGCGCAGGCCTATCCGGAGCAAATCGTCGGCATCAAGGTGCGGGCCGGCCGCAAAGCTTCCGGCGAAAACGGCGGCGCAGCTCTCGAAGTGGCACTTGAGGTGGCCGAGCGCCTGAACCTGCCGGTCATGTGCCACGTCGACCTTGACCCTCCATCCATCGAGGAGGTCCTGCAGCGGCTGCGTCCCGGTGACATCATCACGCATTGCTGCCGTCCGGATCCGAACGCCGCGACTGAAAATGGCCGCGTCCGCGATGCGGTATGGCGGGCGCGCGAAAGCGGCGTACACTTCGACATCGGCCATGGCATGGGCGGCTTTTCCTTCCGTGTCTGCCGCGAGATGCTGGCCGAGGGCTTCGTGCCCGACCTGATCAGTTCGGACATCCATTCCCTTTCGGTCAACGGTCCTGCCTACGACCTTCTGACCACGATCAACAAGATGATTGCGCTAGGCGTGGACCAGACGACCGCGCTTGCTGCCGGCAGCGCCAACCCGGCGAAGGTCATCGGCCGTCCCAACCTAGGTCGCATCGCTGTCGGCGACGAAGCCAATGTTGCCGTGCTTAAGTGGCGCGACGAACCCTGGACCTTCAGAGACGCGGCCGGCGAAGGCCTCGACGTCTCCACAAGGCTGGTGTGCGACCGCCTCATCGTGAGGGGTCGCCAGATCGACCCCACGGGCGGCAGCCATCTCATGCAATCCCAATAAGAATCCGAGCGGAACAATGACGATGGAACACAGCGTAGTTCAGGCGCAGCATTTCATAGCGGGCAAGTGGACGCCCTCGCACAGCGGTCAAACGTTTGACGCGCGGTCGCCCTACGACGGCAATCTCCTGGCAGTTCTTGCCGAGGGCGACCGCTCCGACGCGCAGGATGCGATCAAGGCGGCCGAAGCCGGTCACAATGCATTGTCGAAGATGTCGGCATGGGATCGAGCACGTCTCTGCAATCGCGTCGCCGATGTCATCGAGAAGCGCCGTGGCGAGCTCGCCCTTACCCTTGCCCGCGAACAAGGCAAGCCGCTGGCGTCGGAAGCCTATGGCGAGATCGATGCAGCAGCCACCGGATTCCGGGAAGCTGCCGAGTTGATCAAATGGCTCGAAGGCGAGTTCATCCCGGTCGAGACACCAGGCAAACGGGCCATAAGTTTCCGCCAGGCACGCGGCGTCTACGCGATCGTGACGCCTTGGAATTTCCCGATCAACATTCCTGTCGAGTACCTCGCGCCCTGCCTTGCCGCAGGCAATGCCGTGGTGTGGGTGCCTGCGCCGACGACATCGCTTTGTGCTGTCAAGCTGATGGAATGCATCGCCGAGGCTGGCCTTCCAGATGGGGCGGTAAACCTTGTCCTTGGCCCCGGCGCGGTTGTCGGCGACGAGATCGTCTCCAACCCCGGCACGCATGGGATCGGTTTCACCGGCAGTCCGCAGACCGGAAGCGCCATCGCAAAGCGCGGAGCCGGCAAGCCTATGCTGCTGGAACTCGGCGGCAACGGGCCAGTCGTCGTGCTCGATGACGCAGATCTGGATCGTGCAGCGCAGGCCGCTGCCTTTGGCTGCTTCTTCAATGCCGGTCAGGTCTGCGCCGCGACCGGCCGAATCCTCGTCACCGAAAAGAACCACGACGCGCTTGCCGCCCGCATCGCAGGCATTGCAGAGACGATCCGCCTTGGCGATCCGCTGCTCGCGGAGACGACGATGGGGCCGCTGAACAACCCCCAGGTGGTCGCCAAGGTCGAACAACATGTGGCGGACGGCTTGGCCCGGGGTGCAAACCTTCTCACCGGCGGAAAGAAGGGGGCAGGTCTGTTGTACCAACCCACGGTCATGGGACGTGTCGACCGCCAGGCGCTGCTCAACACCTCCGAGACCTTCGGTCCCGTGGCGCCCCTGGTGGTGTGTGCCGATGACGCCGACCTGCTCGACACCGCCAATGCTTCGTCGCACGGACTCGCCGCCAGTGTGTTCACTCGTGACCTGAGCCGCGCCTTTTCATTCGGCGAAAAGCTGCGGGCCGGTCTCGTCAACATCAACAGCGCGAGTTGCTACTGGGAACTTCACCTGCCGTTTGGCGGCGCCTCCGGCAAGGCCAGTGGCCTGGGCCGCCTCGGTGGCAAGCACACGCTGCGCGAAGTCACCGACGTCAAGACGATTACGTTCGACATCAGCTGAAGAACAGGCCGGGCGGCAGTGCCGACCCGGTTCGCCATACCGACAATCAAACTCGCGCCGGCATCGCGCCGGCCACCCGGTTCACGGACCAAACTCCAGCCAATCGCAGTGAGGAACGATGCGACTTTGTAGCTATCTCCATAACGGCCGAGCCGGATATGGCGTCGTGGCGGACGACCGCGTCATCGACATCAGCCGCGTTCTTGGCGACAGCTTTCCAACGCTCGCAAGTCTGTTGGCCGAGGCTGACTTCCTCGGCATCTGCACCCAGGCCATCGGCCGCAGCCCTGAGCTGCCGCTTGCCGGCATCGTGTTGCAGGCGCCGATTCCCAATCCGGGGAAGATCATCTGCGTCGGGCTGAACTACCACGACCACATGGTCGAGACGCGCCATGCGCCGACACAGCATCCGACTTTGTTTGCCCGCTTCGCCGACTCCCAATGCGCGCATGGCGAACCGATGTTGATGCCATCGGTTTCCACCCAGTTCGACTTCGAGGCGGAGCTCGCCGTCATCATCGGCAGAAGCGGCCGCAACATACTGGCGGATGCCGCATTGGATCATGTCGCCGGCTACTCATGCTACAACGATGGCTCAGTTCGTGACTGGCAGGTCCACACGTCGCAGTTCTTGCCGGGCAAGAATTTCCCGGCGACGGGCGCATTTGGGCCGTTCCTGGTCACAACCGACGAAATTCCGAACCCGCAAGACCTTGCGATCAGCTGCCGGTTGAACGGCGAAGCCGTCCAGATGGCGCGCACCAGCCAGATGATACACTCCGTGGCTCAGCTGATTGCCTACGTCTCGCGCATCACCCCGCTTTCCCCCGGCGACGTGATCGTGACGGGCACGCCCGGCGGTGTCGGCTTCGCGCGCGTGCCACCCCTCTTCATGAAGGAGGGCGATCTTGTCGAAGTCGACATCGAAAGTGTCGGCTTGCTGCGCAACCAGGTTGCGCGGGAAACCACACCAAGCGCCTAGCGGCAATGCGCGGAAGCGCGGCTGTGCTTTCCATGCCGGCTCGGTCGACACTTGGCTGGGGCACGTCGTTTATCCCCGTGGCGGCAGGCCGATCTGGCATTTTTCATATTCAGGAGAGACATTATGGGCGAAGTGATTGAATTTACGTCTGGCGGCTACCGCTTCATCAAGGGCGTTTCGCAATACTCGGGCGGCGTGGCGGCATTGCCGGGCTTTCGCCTGGAACGCGTGCGGTTCACCCAGCCGTTGCCGCTTGCGGAAGGTTTTGCCGAGATCGAGAAGATCATCATGGCTGCAGACCGCCCCCTCACGGCATTCGCCGCATGCGAACTGCGCTCCCCGGCACCATTTACCGAAGAGGGCTTCGTTGCCTTCAACAGCAGCTACACGAAGACGCTGAAGGCGTGGGGCCTGCTTGAGACGGGCCACAATCCCGTGGCGCGCAGCAATGTCTGTCCGCAGATCGCACCGCCGCCTGTGCCCTCGATCTATGCGTTCTCGTTTACCGTGCCGACCGCCGAGACCGCGCCTTCCTTTGTCATTTCCGGATCCGCCGAGGTGCCCGAAGGCCATGCCGCCTATCGCGACCACATCGTCAGGCGTGGCGATCTCTCAGCCCACGGCCTGCGCACCAAGGCCAAGTTCGTGCTGGAGGAAATGGAGCGCCGTGCCGCTACGCTGGGCTTCGGATGGGAAAACGCGACGGCGGTCCAGGTCTACACCGTGCACAACCTCTACCCGTTCCTGGCCGACGAAATCGTCAAGCGCGGTGCTGCGCGCGCCGGTCTGACCTGGCACTTCAACAACCCGCCCGTCGTGGATCTGGAATACGAGATGGATCTCCGGGGCGTTGCCGCGGAACATGTCGTCTAAGAGCCATCGGATGACCATGCGTACTGACATCGGCAGCTATGACTACGTGATTGTCGGGGCGGGCTCGTCCGGTTGCGTTCTGGCAAACCGGCTGAGCGCCGATCCCGGCAAGCGCGTGCTGCTTCTGGAAGCCGGGGGATCGGACAACTATCACTGGATCCACATCCCGGTCGGCTATCTCTACTGCATGGGCAATCCGCGCACGGACTGGGGCTACCGGACAGCGAAGGAACCCGGCCTGAACGGCCGTTCCCTCGCCTATCCACGCGGCAAGGTGATGGGCGGCTGCTCGTCCATCAACGGCATGATCTACATGCGCGGCCAGGCCACCGACTACGACCATTGGCGCCAGCTCGGAAATCCGGGCTGGGGCTGGAACGACGTGCTGCCGCTGTTCAGGAAGTCGGAGGACCATCATGGCCTTTCCGACCAGTTCCATGGACAGGGCGGCGAACTCAGGGTGGAGCGCCAGCGACTGAGCTGGCCGATCCTCGACGCCGTGCGCGAGGCAGCCGAAGAACTCGGTGTGCCGAAGGTCGACGATTTCAACAACGGCAGCAATTTCGGTTCGTCCTATTTTGAGGTGAACCAGAAATCCGGATTCCGGTTCAATGCGGTGCGTGCCTTCATCAAGCCTGTTCGGCACCGCAGGAACCTCACGATACTCACCCATGCGCAGGCCGAGCGCGTGATGTTCTCCGGCCGTAGGGTTAGAGGACTGGACCTCAATCTCGGCGGCAAGCCCGCGCATGTGAAGGTGGAGGGCGAACTCATCCTCTCAGCGGGAGCGATCGGCACGCCACAACTGCTGCAATTGTCAGGTATCGGACCGCAGGCACTTCTCCGGCATCACGGCATCGAGGTCATGCACAACCTACCCGGCGTAGGCGAAAACCTGCAGGACCATCTGCAAATCCGGACCGCATTCAAGGTGTCGGGAGCGGAAACGCTGAACGAGCGCCAGGCCAGCCTCACAGGCAAAGCCCTGATTGCATTGGAATACGCTCTCAAGCGCTCGGGACCCGTGTCGATGGCGCCGAGCCAGCTCGGTATCTTCATGAAATCTCACGCGCGCTTCGAAACGCCCAACATCGAATTCCATGTCCAGCCGCTCTCGTTGGAATCCTTCGGCCAGCCGCTGCACAGCTTCCCCGCAGTCACCATATCAGTGTGCAATCTCAGGCCGGAATCGCGCGGTCATGTGCGCATCGTCTCCGCCCGGCCGGACGATCATCCGGAAATTGCACCCAACTACCTCTCCACTGAAAGTGATCGTGAAGTCGCGGTCGCATCGATAATCATCGCCCGCCAGCTGATGGAAACCAAACGCATGGCGCAATTCGGCCCCGAGGAATTCAAGCCGGGCGTGCACATACAGGCGCCCGAGGACCTCGCGCATGCCGCAGGTGACATTGCCACGACGATCTTTCATCCTGTCGGTACGGCGCGAATGGGCAATGACGACATGGCAGTGGTCGACCCGCAATTGCGCGTACACGGCATAGAGGGGCTGCGCATCGCCGATTGCTCGATCATGCCGACAATCATCTCAGGCAACACGCATGCAGCGGCAGTCATGATCGCCGAAAAGGCAGCCCAGTTGATCGCGTGAAATTTGGTTACGTTCGAGTAAGGCGCACCGCCGACGGGAACGGGGCCGTCTCCGGACGGTCCTCTGTGGATGGCTCCCGCATTGCAAGAGATAATTCGACGTTCTGGCGCGTTGGTCGGGTGCAGTCTTCTGTCCGGCCTGTTGATGCAGCCATAGGAGACTGCTGGCCCTGATGGGGTCGGCAAAACAAGGTCCCAATC